>CACZOG010000207.1 GCA_902782715.1 uncultured Lachnospiraceae bacterium
AAACTGCTCTCCGTATATGACCGTTTCCGCAGCCTTGGCCATATCCGAAGATATACCGATAGTTTTGGCAAAGTCGTTTGTGCTTCCTGCAGGAATATAACCGAGCGGAATGTCTTTTTTCAGATTGATCATTCCTTTTACGGCTTCATCGAGCGTTCCGTCGCCGCCGGAAACAACGATCGTGTCATAACGGTCTCCGTCAGCTATGATCGTATTTGTCGCGTCATCCTTTGCCTGCGTGGGATGAACCGTGATCTCATAACCGGCTTTGGCAAAAATATCGATTATTTTTACTAATTTACTTTTAATTTTCTCTCTGCCCGAATGAGCATTGTACAAAAACAAAAGTTTTTTCATAAATTAGTTTTCGCCGCTTAAATATTTTTCAATATGATTGATCGCTGCTTCCTCATCGGAGCCGTCAGCTTCAACTACAACCTTTTCGCCTGCATTAAGACCAAGGCTCATCATGCCCATGATACTCTTGGCATTGACTCTTTTATTAACACCCGTCTGAATGTAAACGCTGCTCTCATACTGACTTGCAACCTGTACAAGCATCGCAACAGGTCTAGCTTCAAGACCGCCCGCTAATTTGATTTCGATTTCTCTCTCAACCATACTTTCCTCCTAAACTATGCATCTTTCTCACGATGTTTCTGTGCCAGCTCGGATATCCTTCTGAGTCTGTGATTGACTCCCGATTTGCCGAGCGGCGGCTTAAGTAACTCCCCCAGTTCCTTGAGCCCCACGTCGGGATTTTCCAGCCTTGCCTTGGCTACACTCTGAAGTGTTTCCGGAAGATTGGAAAGTCCAATACATTCGTTTAAATAGTTGATGTCGTCGATCTGCTTGTACGCCGCGTGTATCTGCTTTTCACTGTTGGCCACTTCGCAGTTTACTCTTCTGTTTGTCGTGTTGGCGATTTCCCTGAGAATCAACGTATTTTCGTAATTCATCGTTGCCACGTTTGCGGAAGCTACCCGCAAAAATTCGCTTATCGCGTTGCCGTCTTTTATATACACCACGTGGTATCTGCCTTTTCTTAGGCCAATTCCCGACTTGATGTTAAAATACTGCAACTCTCTCGAGATCTGTTTTGCCTTCGCTTCCGAATCGCACACAAATTCGAGATGTGAGCCTTTATCAGGCGCATTCACGGTTCCGAAATGGGTAAATGCACTTCTTAAAAACACTCTCTTGCAGCATGAACTTTTAAGAAGGACCGAGGCAACAATGCCTTTATGAAAATCGGGATTTCCGTTTGCGTCAAGGATTTTGACCGCCTGTAAGATCTCGATTATATCTTCCTTTTTATTTACAGATACCGCAAAAAAGCCTTTTTCTTCAAAGGCGTCAGCAATAATATTAAATGTTTTCTTCAATAAAGTAAAGTATTTTTGAGTAATTCTTTCATTATCGCTCTTAATAACCAAAGAATCGGCTTTAATTGTCCCACAAGCCGCGATAATAACCGCTATTTCCGCTATGCGGCAGTGACGGCTCTGCGGAAAGTTCTTAAGCATCTCTTCCTTTACTTCCATCGAAAAAGAAGTTGTGCCCATTTTAATGTACCAAATCCCTATGGTTTACGGTTACGCCGTACTCGCGTTCATCGTTCTTAAGAGCTTCGTAGATCGCATTGGCGAGTGTCACGCTTCTGTGTTTGCCGCCCGTGCAGCCGACTCCTATAACGAGCTGGTTCTTTCCTTCTTTTATATATCTGGGGATCAGATAATCTAAAAGATCTTTTATCTTGGCAAGGAATATCTCGGCCTCGCCGTTCGCCATTACGTAGTCTCTGACCTCCCGGTCATTGCCCGTTTTGGTCTTTAATTCTTCTACATAATAAGGGTTCGGAAGGAATCTTACGTCAAATACGAGGTCCGCATCCTGAAGGATCCCATACTTGAATCCGAACGAGGAAATGTTTACCATGAGCGATTTGTAGTTCTCGTTCTTAACGAAAATGTTCTCGAGTTCTTCTCTTAACTCTCTGGTTAAAAGTTTGGATGTATCGATCACATAATCGGCACCCGCCTTGGTCTCCTCAAGGATCTTACGCTCTCTCTTAATGCCTTCCTCAACTCTTCCTTCCATTGCAAGAGGATGATTTCTTCGGCTTTCCTTGTATCTCTTAAGAAGCGTTTTGTCCGATGCGTCAAGGAAGAGCATTTCATACTCGTAGCCCTTTTCACGCATTTCTTTTAATGCCTGCATAACCTCGTCAAAAGACTGGTCGGCTCTAACGTCGATTCCGAGAACGACTTTGTCTCTTTCGGAATCGTATAAAAGCTCCGCAAATTTAACGATCAAAGGCACGGGAAGATTGTCCACGCAGTAAAATCCCATGTCTTCAAGCATTTTCTGTGCTGTCAGTTTGCCCGCACCGCTCATTCCGGTAACAACTACAAATCTCATTCTGCTTCCTCAATTAATAATCCGGTTAAAACTTACCCAAAAAAAGTACTTCGGGTTCGAGAGTAACGCCGTCTTTTTCTTCGACGGTTTTTATAACATGATCGATAAGATCTTTGACATCTTTCGCACTCGCTTCGCCTTTATTTATAACGAAGCCTTTGTGCTTCTCGGAAACCTGTGCGCCTCCGACTGAGTATCCGCCAAGTCCCGCATCTTCTATAAGCTTTCCTGCGAAATATCCTTCAGGACGTTTGAAAGTCGAGCCTGCCGAAGGATATTCGAGAGGCTGCTTTTCCTTTCTCTTAAGCGCAAGTTCGCGCATGTAAGAGCCGATGGCTTCTTTATCGCCTTTTTCAAGTTTCATTTCACAGCCGAGAGCTATGTATTTCTTCTCTTTTAAAATGCTGTGGCGGTAGGAAAACTGCATCTCCTCGTTGGTAAGTTCGAGAATTTCGCACTCATTGGTTCCTGCTTCGTCGACTCCGTCAAAGCAGAGTACTTTTACTTTCGTTACGATCTGCTTCATTTCTCCGCCGTACGCTCCCGCATTCATAAAAAGAGCTCCGCCGAGAGTTCCGGGAATTCCCGATGCGAACTCAAGTCCCGTAAGGGATGAATTCATTGCAAGTCCCGCAAGTTTCGAAAGCGTGATCCCCGCACCTGCGGTTATTATCTCTCCGTCGACTTTGGCTTCGTCGAATTCGCCTTCAAGTTTTATGACTATGCCTCTGTATCCTTCATCAGAAGCAAGGACGTTGCTTCCGTTTCCTAAAAGAAAGAATTCCTCGCCTTCCGCCTTGGCATATTCGATTGTCTTTTTTAGTTCACCGGCATTTGACACGATAACAAGCGCATCCGCCGGTCCGCCTATTTTAAATGAAGTGTGATCCTTTAAAGGTTCATCGAATCTGACATTGTCTTCACCTAAAACAGTAAGAATCTTTTCTTTATTCATCAGTCCAACAATTAATCCATAACAAGTTTTGCAGCACCGTAGATACCGGCATCATTTCCGAGTGTTGCAAGTTTGAAATCCGTTTCTTTGCATCCGCGGAATGTTGTTTCCTTAAAGTTCTTAACGATGTAATCAAGAAGGATCTCGCCCGCTTTGCTTACGCCGCCGCCGATAACGAATGCTTCGGGATTAACAACGCATGCAATGATCCCAAGGCCTCTTCCGAGGATCTTACCGAATTCTTCGGCGATCTCGATTGCCACTTCATCGCCCTCTTTTACGGCATCCCAGACATCCTTACAAGTGATATCTTTACCTCTTAAAACGCTTGCTTTGTCGTCTTTAGCAAGTCTTCTGTTTGCAAGTCTTACAACGCCTGTTGCGGAACCGTACTGCTCAAGGCAGCCTTTCTTGCCGCATCCGCAGGTCTCGGTTTCCGTCTCGTCCATGAAGATATGTCCGATCTCTCCGCCTGCACCTTTTGCACCCGCAACGATCTTTTCATCAATGATAACACCGCCGCCGACACCTGTTCCGAGTGTGACCATAACGATGGACTTATATCCTTTTCCGCCGCCCATCCACATCTCACCGAGTGCTGCAACGTTGGCATCGTTTCCTGTCTTAACCTTAAATCCGCCCGTAAGATCGGATAA
>CACZOG010000208.1 GCA_902782715.1 uncultured Lachnospiraceae bacterium
CGGACAGAAAGTTCTTGCAGACGGCTGGTACTGCTCAGGCCTCGGATATTCAGATCCTACACCCGCTGATGATTCCGATAACAAGGATATGAGACTTGAATACGGTTATGCAGGCGGTAACTTCTTCTACGGACACAAAGTATCTCAGAGAGACGACCACTTAACACCCGCTCTTCAGGATTTCTCTGCAAGAATTTCAGCATACAGAGATATCAGACCTCTTAATCCCGCACTTGCTTCTACACCTGATGAGAACGAACAGATCAACCTCTGGAAGACTCCTCTTGTAGACAATATCAACACCTGGACACTTAACTTCGTAACAGGCAAGAAAGATATTGACGGAGAATGGGACAACTACCTTAAGTCCTGTGATGATGCAAATGCTCAGAACCTTGTAAATCTTTACAACGAGATCAACAAAAGATAATCATTAAACCTATTGTGCGAAAGGGGGTAAAATCCCCCTTTTGCGCAAGAGCCTTATTTTTTTGACTTATTTTTGGAACATCAGGTATTTGAAATATAATACCGTTTGGTTTATCATATAGTATCGTACAGTTCTAACGTACATTACTGGAAAAAGAGGAATTGATTAAAATGGAAATGACATTCAGGTGGTTCGGATCCAAATTCGATACCGTTAGCTTGGAGTATATAAGACAGATACCCGGAGTAAAAGGTGTTATTACTACTCTTTACGATACGACTCCCGGAGATGCCTGGGACAGAGAAGAGATCAAAGCTCTCAAAAAAGAAGTGGAGGACGCAGGCCTTAAGATTTCCGGCATAGAAAGCGTAAATGTCTGTGATTCCATAAAAGTCGGAGACTCCGACAGAGATAAATATATTGATAATTATATAAAAACATTAACAAACCTTGGCGAAGAAAACATCCATACCGTATGCTACAATTTTATGCCTGTATTCGACTGGACGAGAACCGAGCTTGCAAGAGTAAGAAGCGACGGTTCCACGGTAATGGCATATACACAGGAAGCGGTAGATAAAATAGATCATAACGATATTTTCAATTCACTTTCGAAGGAGACCAACGGCTATGTTCTTCCCGGCTGGGAACCTGAAAGAATGGCTCAGGTAAAGGAACTGTTTGAAATGTACAAAGATGTCGATGCCGACAGGCTTTTCGACAATCTCGTATATTTCCTTAAAGCCATTATGCCCGTATGCGACAAATACGACATAAACATGGCCATCCATCCGGACGATCCCGCATGGAGCGTATTCGGTCTTTCGAGGATCGTTACAAACAAGGAACAGATCGTTAAACTGCTCAATGCAGTAGATAACGTTCATAACGGAGTTACACTCTGCACAGGTTCGTTCGGAACGAGTCTTAATAATGATATCGTTGACACCATCAATGCGATAAAAGGTCGTATTCATTTTGCGCATGTCAGAAATCTTAAATTCATCAGTCCCACCAATTTCGAAGAGTCTGCTCACTTATCAAGCGACGGCAATTTCGATATGTATGCGATCATGAAAGCACTCTATGACAGCGGATTTGACGGAATCATAAGACCGGATCACGGAAGAATGATCTGGGGCGAGAAAGCAATGCCCGGATACGGACTTTACGACAGAGCACTCGGAGCCGTTTATCTTCAGGGACTCTGGGAAGCAATCGATAAAAGTGCCAAAAGAGGTTAAGTATGAACATTTATGAGAGAATAAAGAATTGTAAAATGATCCCGGTGATCGCACTCGAGGATCCCGACAATGCTCTTGACCTTGCAAAGGCCTTAACAGAAGGCGGATTACCCTGCGCCGAGATCACATTCAGACATCCCGGTGCCAATAAATGCATTAAAGCAATGAAGGATGCATATCCCGATATGCTTGTAGGTGCAGGCACGGTACTTACCAAAGAACAGGTTGATCTTGCCATCGAAGCCGGTGCTGAATTTATCGTAAGTCCCGGTTTTAACGAAGATATCGTAAAATACTGTCTTGAAAAAGAAATAACCGTTATTCCCGGTTGTTCAACACCCAGTGATATAGAAAAAGCATATTCATTAGGTTTAAGGTGCGTGAAATTCTTCCCTGCGGAAGCAGCCGGAGGAGTAAAGATGTTAAAAGCATTATCCGCTCCTTACAATATGATGTCCTTTATGCCTACCGGAGGGATCTCGTCGGCAAACATGGATTCTTATTATGCGCTTAAGAATGTTATCGCATGCGGCGGAAGCTTCATGATCGATTCCAAAGCGATTAGGGAAGGCAGATTCGATGTAATTAAGAATCTCACAAAGGATGTAGTGGCTAAACTTAACAAAGATAAGATTGAAAATGCTGCCGACGTAAAGAAAGATAAGATCAATATGTCCGGTTTATCGGACAAAAAGGTCATTACATTCGGCGAGCTTATGTTAAGGCTTGCTCCCGAAGGATACTTAAGATTCGTTCAGGCAGATGCTTTCGAAGCGACATTCGGAGGCGGAGAGGCCAATGTGGGAATATCTCTGGCAAACTTCGGAGTAAAGAGTGCTTTTGTATCTAAACTTCCTGCTCATGAGATCGGTCAGATGGCAGTTAATTCATTAAGAAAATACGGAGTTGACACCTCCCTTATCGTAAGAGGAGGAGACAGAGTCGGTATTTATTATCTTGAAAAAGGCGCATCCCAGAGACCTTCGAAAGTAATATATGACAGAGCAGGTTCTTCAATTGCAACGTCAAAGAAAGAAGACTTCGACTGGGATAAGATATTTGACGGTGCAGGATGGTTTCACTTTACCGGAATCACACCGGCACTTTCGGATGCGGTTGCAGAGATTTGTGAAGAAGCATGTAAAGCTGCAAAGGAAAGAGGCATCATAATAAGCTGCGATCTTAACTACCGCAATAAACTCTGGTCCAGGGAAAAAGCAGGTCAGGTTATGGGCAGACTCTGTAAATACGTTGATGTATGTATCGCCAACGAAGAGGATGCAAACGATGTATTCGGAATAAAGGCTGAGAATACCGATGTAAGCAAGGGTAATCTTGACAATGAAGCATATAAGTATGTTGCAAAGGAACTTGCCGACAGATTCGGTTTCTCATATGTAGCGATAACTCTTCGTGAATCGATTTCCGCTTCGGATAACAGATGGGGTGCCATGCTTTACGATAACAACGAATATTATTTCAGTAAAAAATATAATGTTCATATAGTTGACCGTGTGGGCGGCGGAGATTCGTTCGGTGCAGGTCTTATCTATTCGCTCATGAATGAGTTTAAGCCTCAGGAAACCATCGAATTCGCTGTTGCGGCAAGCTGCTTAAAACATGCGATAGAAGGCGACTACAATTTCGTAAGCGTTGATGAAGTTAAGAAACTAGCCGAAGGAGATGCTTCGGGAAGAGTACAAAGATAGGATATTTATATGAGTTTGACCTTATCTCTTGAAGGAATTAAGAATAAAGAAAACTGGTTAAAAGAAGGCATCGAACTGCCTTCTTTTGATATTGCATCAATGCGCGATAAGACCATCGAAGATCCGATATGGATCCATTTCGGCGCGGGCAATATCTTCAGAGGTTTTATAGCCGTATTGCAACAGAAACTTCTTAATGAAGGTATTTCGGATAAAGGAATAATCGCTGCGGATACTTTTGATTTTGACATGATAGACAGGATCTATGTTCCTTTTGACAATCTTGCATTGTCAGTAGGATTAAAGGCTGACGGAAATACCGACATGAAGGTGATTGCATCGATCGCCGATGCCGTTAAGGCTGATTTCTCTGATGAGAGTCAGAAAGAGAAGCTTATCAAAGCCGTTAAGAATCCGTCACTTCAGATGATCAGTTTTACGATCACGGAAAAAGGATATTCACTAAGAAACATGGCGGGAGAACTTCTTCCCAATGTTGTCAAAGACTTAAACGAAGGCCCTTCTAAGGCAACTCATGCAATGAGTGTGACAGCAGCGCTTTTGCTTGAAAGATATAAAGCAGGAAGACTTCCGATCGCGGTATGCAGCATGGATAACTGCTCACATAACGGAGAGAAGCTTAGATCATCGGTCATCGAGATCATCGAAAACTGGGTTAAGAACGGTTTTGCAGACGAGGGATTCCTTGAATATGTAAAAGACGAATCGCAGGTGTCTTTCCC
>CACZOG010000209.1 GCA_902782715.1 uncultured Lachnospiraceae bacterium
CAGCAGCAAGGCGGTCAGCAGGGCAACGGCCAGCAGGGCGGTCAACAGGGTCAGAATGGCGGTCAGAACGGTCAGCAGGGCGGACAGAACGGCCAGGGCAGCCAGCAGGGAGGCCAGCAGGGTCAAAACGGCGGTCAGCAGGGTCAGGGCGGCCAGCAGGGCCAGAACGGACAGCAGCCCGGAGGTCAGACGCAGGGCGGTCAGCAAGGTCAGGGCGGCCAGCAGGGCGGTCAGCAGCAAGGCGGTCAGCAGGGCAACGGTTACCAGCAGGGTCAGAACGGCCAGGGCGGCCAGCAGGGCGGTAATCAGGGTGCACACGGCCAAGGCGGTGGCGGCGGATGGGATACAGGTTCCAACGTCGGACAGGAATCTCCTTTTGTCGGTAAAAACGGCGGCGAACAGATTATGATAGCTGACGGCGATCCGAACGAATACCTTACGGGTCAGGCAAGCGAAGGCGGACAATCCCAGATGAGTCCTTCAGATAAATCCCAGGCGTGGAGCGGCGAGAAACGCAACTACGATGAGGTTATAGGAGATTACACCAGACAGGCATACGACAATATGGATCAGAGTCAGATCCCCGATTCCATGAAAGACATGGTTAAAGATTACTTTACGGATTTGAATTGATATAAAAGCAGTTGAAAGGATATTGAAATGAACGTTAACGAACAGGAATTGAAATTAATGGTCGGCAAAATGAATGAAGCCGAGCAGGAGATCGGAAAAGCCATTATCGGACAAAAAGAAGTTATAAGACAGGTGCTTCTTTCACTCGTTGCCGGCGGAAACGTACTTCTCGAAGGTGTTCCCGGACTCGGTAAAACACAATTGGTCAAAGCACTTTCGCAGGTATGCGATCTGGATTTCTCCAGAATTCAGTTTACCCCCGACCTGATGCCTGCCGATGTTACCGGTACGGATATCATTGTTAAAAAAGAAGGACGAAATGAATTTGAATTCCAGCCCGGTCCCGTATTCGCAAATCTTCTTCTTGCGGACGAAATTAACCGTGCAACACCCAAGACACAGTCCGCACTTCTCGAAGCGATGCAGGAACATACGGTTACCGTAGGTAACAATACGTATTCTCTTTCAGAGCCTTTCATGGTTCTTGCAACACAGAACCCTATAGAGAACGAAGGAACATATCCTCTTCCCGAGGCTCAGCTTGACCGTTTCTTATTTAAGATACAGGTTGATTTCCCCACGTTCGGAGAACTTAAGAAGATCATGGATATCACCGTTACAAATCAGCAGGTTGAATTAAGACATATCTTAAGCGGTGATGACATTATGAACATAAGACAGTATGTCAATGAAGTACCAATGGCTGAAGAGGTTGAAGCATTTGCACTTCGTCTGGTCATCGGAACGCATCCCGAAGTTCCCGGCGCAAATGAAATTGCCAAGAAGTACATCTCCTGCGGAGCATCGCCCAGAGCTGCACAGGCTATATTCAAAACAGCCAAAGCAAAGGCAATGCTTGAAGGAAGATATAATGTATCATTTGAAGATGTCGAGGCAGTTGCGCTTCCTTCATTAAGACACAGAGTAACGCTTTCGTTCGAAGCACTTGCAGAAGGCATTACCACGGATCAGATTGTAAAGAAGATTATTTCGGGCATTCCCAAGGAATGATTGAATGGAACAGATTTTTAACAGCGAGTTTTATGAAAAACTTCATACATTAAGAATGAGTATTGCGCTTAATATCGCAAGCGGACAGGCCGGCGGAAGAAAGAGTAATTCAAAAGGTAACTCTGTTGAATTCTCCGATTTCCGTGAATATATGCTCGGAGACGACATCAGAAGGATCGACTGGAACGCTTACGGACGTTTTGACAAGCTTTTCGTAAAACTTTTTATGGAAGAAAAAGAAGGTGTTTTTCAGGTTTTCATCGACTGCAGCGAATCGATGAAATTCGGTGAAAAGTCCAAGGAAGTATGCGCAAAAAGAATTGCGGGTGCTTTAAGTTATATTGTCCTTGAAAACGGAGACAGACTTTACATCAATACCTTAAAAGACAATCATGTTGTAACCGCAGGAAGTTATTCGGGAATGCAGGCTTTTATAAGATGCATCAAATTCATCGAAGAAGCTCCGATGGGCGGAGAAAACGATCTTTTAAAGAGTATACGTGAAAAAGAGTTTAAGAACAGAGGACTCTCTTTTATCATCACCGACGGTTACACCGATGATCTTGATGAAACGATCAAGTATCTTAAATATAAGAAACAGGATGTTGTGCTTATTCACGTCCTTTCGGAAGAAGAACTCAATCCCAGATATGAGGGAACTCTCAATCTGGTCGATTCGGAAGTCAATAACGATCTGAGAGTTTCTTTTAACGCATCTGCAATTAAAACATACAAGGATGCGCTTAAAGAATTCCTTGAGAAAACGGAACTTCTCTGTAAGAAATACGCGGTTACGTATATCAGGGTCAATTCTTCCGATTCGTGCGACAGCTTATTCTTCTCATCACTTGCCAAACTGGCTAAGAAGGTTTAGGAATATAAAATGAAATTTACTTATCTGTGGCCTCTTGCTCTGGTCGTGCTTATTCCTGTCATCATTATCATGTACATGCTTAAGCAGAAAGCCAAAGAAGAGAAAGTCGCTTCTTTGTATCTCTGGAGGGAGATGGTAAGAAACGACCGTGCCAATACACCATGGGAAAAACTTAAGAAAAACTGGCTGATGATCCTTCAGATCATCACTCTTATAGTACTTATAATCGCGATTATGAGTCCTTATTTTATGTCCGGACTTGTTTCATCGGGCAAAGCATGCATCGTTATCGATACATCCGCCAGCATGGGCTTTATGTATGATGACAATCAGACAAGATTTGATAAGGCAAAGGATGAAGCGGTTAATTTTGTACGTAAGCTCAAAAACGGTACGGAGATATCCGTTATCACATCGGACAGATCTTCAATGCTTTTATCAGGCAAATCGCAGAGTAAGAGCGAAGTGATCGAAATGATAAAGAAACTTGAAGTATCTAATTACCCCGGCGATGCTTCCGAAGGCATTGCCATGGCAAAGGCTTTAGCCCTTGACAATAAGGGACTTGAAACACTTATCATCACTGATACGAGCGTGGATATCCAGACACTTGATGCAACGGTGGTGGATGTTTATTCGGATGTTGAGAATGTTGCGATAGAGTATGTAAGCCACGGCTTTAAAGAAAACGAACTCGATGTTCTGGTCAAAGTAAGCAATCATGGCAAAGAAGCCGTTAAAAGAGACGTTTCCCTTTATCAGGGAGAGATGCTCTGTGCCAACAAAGAAGTCGAACTCGAACCCGAATCGTCTCAGGTAGTATATTTTGAAGATGTCAAACTTGAAGGAAATGTTTTCTTTGCTCAGGTTTCCGGCAAGGATGCATGCGATTTCGATAATATAAGCTATGATGTTCTTACGGATGAGAATGAAAAAAGAGTTCTTCTTATGACCAAGGCGAATGTTTACCTTGAGAAAGCATTGTCGCTCATTCCCGGGATATCTCTTACGAAATCGGAGGATATCGGAAGTTTCCAGGAATTTGCAAAACAGGAATACGATCTTTATGTTTTCGACTCAATGCTTCCCGAACAGCTTCCCAGTCAGGGCAGCGTTATCATATTCGGCTGTGACTGCAGCGAGATAGCACAGGTGGATGATATTCACGAAAACATGATCGTAAAGGGTGTTGATTCCACAACTACCAAATATCTCGACGGTCTGTCGTTCGGTGTTGCAAAGACATATTCCTACAGAGTTCCTTCCTATGCACATTCGTTCCTTTCGGTTACGGATGAGGACGGTTCTCATGATATTGCTTTTGTAGGAGAGAACAGGGGCAGATCCTACGCAATGCTCGGTTTCGACCTTCACAATTCGGATTTCCCTCTTTACATGGAGTATCCCCTTCTTATGTACAATCTTGTCAATGAATGTATAGAAGGAGGAATCATTTCAAGTTTCGTATTTAATGCAGGCGATGCGGTAAGCGTTAATGCCAATATGGACGGAAATATGCCCGTTGTTACGAAACCCGATGAAGAGAGCATAGAACTTACCGATTTCAGATACAATTACACCGATACGGGAGAATTCGGTATTTATAAAATATCGCAGACGGTTAAAGACGCAGAAAACTCAAGTTATTTTGTAGTCAATTATCCCGTAAGCGAAAGCAGGATTGAGATGCATCCTTCTTTATCCGTTACAGATGCGGATAAAGTTGTTACGGAAGTAAAGGGTGTATTCAACTTACGTAATTTTGTCATTATTTTGACTTTAGTATTACTTGCGGCAGAATGGATATTCAGCCTCAGAAGATAATTCAGGTGAAAGCATATGTCATTTTCGTTTGAAAACCCGTGGTATCTTTTGCTGATACCCGTGGCGGCGCTGTTCCTTATCATTACGCAGCGCTTCATGTTTACAAGAGAAAAAGGAAGCAAATTCGGACAGATAGCGGTAAGAGCTTTTCTGTTCCTTACTCTTATACTCGCTTTGGCGGGATTCGGTCTTAAATTTACCGGAAGAAGCACAACAACGATCTATGTTCTTGATGTTTCCGAATCGGTAAGAGACAGTAAGAACGAGATAATCGAATTCGTTAACGAATCGGTTAAGAATAAGAAAAAGAAAGACTATGTCGGAGTTGTGGCATTCGGAGAGGATAAAAGGATTGAGCAGTCCGTTGCCGAACAACTGACTTTCCAGAAATTCCAGACAGATGTCAATACAGGTGCGACAAACCTTGAAGAAGCGGTTAAATTCGCACTTTCACAGCTTCCCGAAGATTCCGCGGGAAGAATCGTTTTGATCACCGACGGAAATGAAAACGAAGGAGCATTAAAGAGTGTTGCGGCGGATGTTATCTCCAGCGGATGCGAATTCGAAGTTAAGAAGATCGAAGAGAATATTTCCGATGAAGTATATGTTTCCGACATGGAAATACCTAATCAGGTAGGAATAGGAGAGAATTTCAACATCGAAGTAGAGGTTGAAAGTAATGTTGCATGTGATGCGACCGTTAAACTTTATGCGGGCAGAACTTTAAAGGGCGAGCAGGATATCCATCTTCAGAAGGGAACAAACCAGCTTATCTTTGCGGATACGCAGTCTGATGAAGGTTTAAAGACATACAAGGTTGTTGTCGAAGCACAGAAGGATACGGTTTCCGTTAACAACGAATTCTCATCCTATACAAACATCGAGACACAGCTTCCTTTGCTTGTCATAGAAGGTAAAGACGGCAATGCAAAGAACTACTTCAAGATGCTTGATGCGATAAACGTACCTTACGATAAATCCACTCCCGGAACGGTTCCCACGGACATGCCGACATTAATGCAGTATTCGGCAGTTGTTCTTGTGGATGTTTTCGCCGGAGATTTAAGAGACGGATTTGTTGAGCTTCTTGATGAATATGTTAAGAATAACGGCGGCGGTCTTATCATTACCGGCGGTGCGTCTTCATATGCGCTCGGCGGATACAGGGATACTCCTCTTGAAGATATGTCTCCCGTTTATATGGATCTAAGCGGAGAAAATGAAATACCCACAATGGCAATGGCAATGGTTATCGACCATTCCGGTTCAATGGGCGGCGGACTTCTTTCTTCACTTGATCTTGCAAAGCAGTCTGCGGCAGCAGCGGTTGATTATTTAAGACCGCAGGATTATGTTGAAGTTATCTGCTTTGACGATATGTATTCACGAGTAGTACCTTTTCAGAATGTAGATAACCCCGAAGAGATCCAGGCAAAGATATACAGTATCGGCGAAGGCGGCGGAACAAGTATTTACCCCGCTCTGGAAGCAGCAGTAAAGGATATAAACAATGTTGATGCTAAGATAAAGCATATAATTCTTCTTACCGACGGTGAAGATTACAACAACAATTACGGTCAGCTTATGCCGATCATCAACGATGCGGGAATTACCCTTTCATGCGTTGCCATCGGCGACGGATGTAACAATGAACTTCTCGAAGATCTGGCAATGCAGGGCAACGGACGTATTTTCTATTCCGATGCCAATTCGGATCTTCCCAGAATTTTCGCACAGGAAGTATTCCTTGCTTCCAATACATATCTTGTCAATGAAGTATTCGAACCCAGAGTAACAAGCAACGACAAGATAATAAGAGAAGTTGCCAAGGACGGTATGCCCCAGCTTTACGGATATGTTGCGACCACCAAGAAGGAAAGATCGATCGAACTTCTGGAATCCTTCCAGAACGATCCCATTCTTGCATACTGGCAGTACGGTCTTGGAAAAACAGTTGCATGGACATCCGATGTTTCGGGCGAATGGTCCGCGGAATATTCATCCTGGGAGAATACAACTCTTTTATGGCATAATATTGTCAAACTGGTTTCCGAAGACAACGGAATGGAGGGAACCTATGCAAACGTTGAGCAGAACGGAAACAAGGCAACGATAACATATACTACCGAGGATTACTCGGCAGACACCAAAGTGATCGCCATCGTTTACGACGAAGAAGGCAATGCGCATGAGGTGGAACTCGATCCCAAGAAACCGGGTGTTTACGAGACTCAGATCGACACCAAGGATACGGGTATCTATACTATAAATGTTCAGCAGCGTGAAGGAGAGGATGTGGTAAGTTCGATCAATACCGCTGCGATCATGCAGTATTCGCTTGAATACAGATTTTATCCCGAGAATACTCTGCTTGAAGAATTCATTGCCTCCATAGGCGGTGTATTTATTGAAAAGCCTGATGAGGTATTTAAATATACTCCCGAATTCGTAAAAGCGAGATTCAATTTATGGCTTCCTCTTTTGATCATTGCTTCACTGATCTTCCTTTACGATATAGCGGTAAGAAGATTCCATTTCTCATTTGCTTTCGTTGATAAGATAGCTGAGTCGAATGCCAAGAAGAAAGCTGAAAACGAAGAAAAGAAGAGAAAAGAAGAAGCAGAGAGCATTAAGCAGGAAACTTCTGTCAAAGAAACAAAGAGCGAGACTGTCAAAGGCCGTGAAAGCGCCGTTAGCAATAAAAAGACCGCAAAGACATCCGGTGTCGGAAAGGCACAGGGTAATGCTCCGCAGCCTGCAGCCGGTGTGACAAGGCAGATGTCCGGTCTTAAGAATGCCAGAAATAATGATAAAGATGTTAAATTTGCCGATAATGCGAGAGTCTTCGAAAGAGATTCAAGCCAGATCGTAAGACCTGCAAATCCGAGCGTGAACAAACCTGCTCAGCCTGCTAATCCTTCGGCAAAACAACAGAACAATAATGCACAGCCGACAAATAAATCCATTACGGCTGCGGGACTTAAAACCAAAGTTTGGGTAAGAGACGATAAGTGAGGTTAACACAGTGGTAATTCTTGACAATATCAAAACCGAATTGATTTCTCTAAAAGATAATCTTTCACAGGTTAAGGCATCATGCGATATCGAGAGAAAAGAAGAAAGAGTAGTCGAGATCGAACGTGAAATGCAGGAACCTACATTCTGGAATGATGTCGACAGAGCCAACAGATTAAGTACGGAATGCAAGCTCTTTAAGCAGTCCATAGAGGATATACGCAATCTTGAGAATCAGTACAGAGATATTCTGGATCTCATCGAAATAGCTTCCGAAGAAGAAGGAATGGAAGAGGATATTCAGAAAGAATTTGAAGAATTCAAGGCCAAGCTTGAGGATATGCGTATCAATATGCTTTTATCGGGCGAGCACGATTCCTGCAATGCGATCTTAAGACTTAATGCGGGTGCCGGCGGAACCGAAAGTTGTGACTGGGTAAGCATCCTTTACAGAATGTATACGAGATGGGCCGAGAAGAGAGGCTATCAGGTAGAAGTACTCGATTATCTTGAAGGCGATGAAGCAGGTATCAAATCCGTTGCATGGCAGGTTAACGGACCGAATGCATACGGTTATTTAAAAGGCGAAAAAGGTGTTCACAGACTTGTAAGGATCTCGCCTTTTAACGCACAGGGAAAAAGACAGACTTCATTCGCATCGCTTGATGTAATGCCTGAACTTCAGGACGACAATACAGTAGAGATCAATCCCGAAGATCTAAAGATCGATACATACCGTTCATCGGGTGCCGGCGGTCAGCATATCAACAAGACATCATCCGCCGTAAGGATCACGCATATACCCACAGGCGTTGTTGTACAGTGTCAGAATGAGAGAAGCCAGTTCCAGAACAAGGATAAGGCTATGGCAATGTTAAAGGCCAAGTTGATGATCCTCATGGAAGAATCCAATGCCGCAAAACTTGATGAAATAAGAGGAGAAGTTCTCGAGAACGGTTTCGGAAGCCAGATCAGATCCTATGTTTTGCAGCCTTACACAATGGTAAAAGATTTAAGGACAAACGAAGAATCAGGCAATGCGGCTGCAGTGCTTGACGGAGATCTTGATCCTTTTATAAATGCGTATTTAAAGTGGAAGAGCCTGGGAAATTAAATTTCGGGATTTTCCTCTTCGACTGTGCTTTCGCTTTCTTTCTGCTTTTGTAGATAGCTTTCGCACAGATTTTCATAGAAATAAGCATATGAAGTATATGCATAAGGAACTACCCAGAGAAGTCCTATTCCGAGGGATAAAAATCCTAAAAGATACAACGGAATGAAGGATATCTGAAGCCAGATGTATTTAAAGAAATTCTTTGCATTCATAAGGCTTAAAGTCATTATTATGATCATCGGAAGACGCATGTTGGGATAATCGCAGATCACGAAGTAAAGCGGAGCAAGATATGCTTCGATGAGGTAATAAATGATATTTCCCACAAAGAGAATTATAAGACCGATGATCAGAGAGTTGATAGTTTCGACTTCAAAGAAGAACGAGTAGATCAGATAGGGAAGTTCCAGAATCAGAGAAATAAAAGACAGAATAAGGGAAGAAGTGATTATAACTTCCGTAGACTGCATAAAACCGGCAAACACGTTTAACGGGTTTGCTTTTTTTAATGTAACAAAAGAGAGATAGTAACGCGTGATCCCGTATCGGATCAGACCCCATATAGTGTTGATGACTAAAAAAAGGGCAATATAAAAGAAAAATGAAAATGCATCCCTGCCGAGTACGCCGAGCTGCATGAGCATTTCAAATGTATGTCTTGCGGAAAAGAAAAAGAAAGTTACGATGCAGGGTATTAACATGTTCCCTAAAAGTCTTTCTCTCGCATAAGCACGTATTTCTCTGTTTGAAAGCGATAATATTTTACTTTCTGACATCTATGTTGTTTCCCTTTCCGGCATCGTCCAATATAGCTTTCAACTGTTTCTGATAAGGCTGGTCTTCGTTGGAATATGCGATCTTCGTATTGGTGGTACCGCCGCTTACATATACTCTTCCGCATTCGGGACATACGGCGGTCTTAAGCGTTACGCTTGCCTGTAATACTTTGCCGTTTCCCATCTCGGCTTTGGAATATGCATTTGACACATGTTCCTGCTCGTGAGCTCTTACTCTCGATGCGGCAGCAAGAGGAGAGATGTGTGCGGCCGACTTAAATGAAACCATCTCGTCGGAACCGTCTTTGTACTTACGGTTCTTGCAGGTCTGGCATTCTGTTGCGGCTTTGGTCTTTCCCGCTTCATCGACCTTTTCACCGCCGGTGCTTACAGCATTGGGATCGGATGAAGGATATGAGAGCGGATTATTTATCGGGTAAGAATCAGGATAAAATGATATGGGAATCATAGGCATCCTCCTTATTCTTCAACGGGTAAAGTTAACTTCAGGTCATTAAGTATTGTTTCGGTGTATTCGTCAACCGTTACTCCGTACATTCTTTCAAATACAACGTTTAATCTGGCTTTGTATACCGGATCGGTATTGAACTTATATAAGGTTACACCGACTATGGTGGTATTAAGGATCAGTGCGATCACCGCGATCACCGTAGCTGCCTGTGCTGCGATATGGCGTGTTTTGAGCCTTCCTTTTGAAAGATGCGACAGGATCATGGCTATCGGCGAAAGAATGAAAGGAAGGAAAAATACGCTTAAAAGAGCGGATAAGATCGATATGCCTGATATGGTCAGAGCTCTGTATGCAGTTTTTGTATGCTTACTTTCGGGATTAACGTAATTCATTTAAGCTCCTTATTCCTTGGGAAATGTGATATTAAGATCAACATCGCCTTCGATACCGTCGATTCTTCCTTTGTCGGAATACTGCCATACGCTGATCTCGTAAGGGAAATAAATGCTTGTATCGTAAAGTGCAAACCATTTATCGTAATCGCCGAGTTTCTCGACATTTACGAGTCTTGTGAATGTATGAAGATTTCCGTATATCGCGGGATTGTAGCCGGCCGTTCTTACAGCGTCCATGAAAGCGATCGCACATTCGGTACGTGATTCCTTGGACTGATTGTAACTGCGGGCTCTTTCGTTATAAAGGTCTTCAACGTCGATAGCAACGGGATAGGTAATATTGTAACCTTCGATAAGATTAAGGACGTATTCTGCTTCTTCCCTTGCTTCGGCAGGTGTTACCGCCTGAGTGAAGAAATATACGCCTACTTCGATACCCGCATCGAGTGCACCCTGAATGTTGGCTTCGAAGTTTTCGTCAGATACGATCTTGCCTGTTTCATATCCGCGCAGACCTAAACGGATCATTGCATATTTTACGCCCGAATCCGCAACTTTCTGCCAGTCGATGTCACCCTGAAATTTGGATACGTCGATGCCTTTTACGGATTTGGTCTCGCCGTCGACTTTATACTCAAGGAAACCTTCATTTGCGATAATATTTTCATTCTTAAAGTTTGCCTGCGGGAGAGTGCGGTCGATCTCTGCAAATTCGTAATGATTGGTATCGTAATAAACGAAATAATCGGGATACATCTTGCGAAGCATGCTTACGATCCCGTTACTGTTTTCCGCTGTTTCTTTTAATTCTTTGACATATGAGGCAGTTGCTTCTTCGGCTGCCTGTGCACGTGCCTCCCGGATCATCAGATCGACTTCGTCTTCGGTGTAGAGAACCGGTGCGGGTTCTTCCTCTTCGGGAACGACTAATGAATCCTTATATAATTTAACCGACTGGTAAGCCACCAGCAGTGAAGAGATCGTTATAAGACTTAATAAAACAATTGTAATTATATAACCGGGGTTACGTTTCTTTTTCTTTTTCTTCGGTAACTCCTGTAAACTGGAAATATCACCCATTTTTTATTCCTTTCATATTCAGGTCGATACATATTTTGGCACTATAATTATACAATATTTTCGTCTTTTTATCAAATACCGCCGAAAATAAGATTCTCTTTAAATTTGGCCGCTGTTATGTTAAAATTTTGAGTGGTTAAAAAAGAAAAATAATACATTCGGAGGCACTAATGGACGCTTACAAACAGGAATTTATAGAATTTATGGTAGAGAGCAATGTTCTCAAATTCGGAGATTTTACTCTTAAGAGCGGAAGAAAATCACCTTTCTTCATGAATGCCGGAGCATACGTTACCGGTTATCAGTTAAAGAAACTCGGAGAATATTACGCTAAAGCCATTCACAATACATACGGAGACGATTTCGATGTTCTCTTCGGACCGGCTTACAAGGGAATTCCCCTTTCGGTAACAACAGCGATCGCTTACAGCGAACTTTACGGCAAAGAGATAAGATACTGCTCCAACAGAAAAGAAGTTAAGGATCACGGAGACACGGGTATCCTTCTCGGTTCCAAACTTAAAGACGGTGACAGAGTGGTCATCATCGAAGACGTAACCACATCCGGTAAATCGATCGAGGAAACATTTCCTATCATTCAGGCCCAGGCAAATGTTGAGATCGTTGGTCTTATCGTAAGCCTTAACAGAATGGAAAAGGGCCTTAACACCGATATGAGTGCGCTTGATGAGATTCAGTCAACATACGGATTCAAGACATCCGCCATCGTAACAATGCAGGATGTTATCGAAGCACTTTACAACAAAGAGATCAAAGGAAATGTCATCATCGATGACACTATCAAGGCTGCAATAGATGCATACTACGAACAGTACGGCGCTAAATAATCCTGGGAGATAAAAATGTTCAAACTTCCGAATGCCAATTACAAATTTACGGATAAAAAATTATCGCCTCTCTCTGTAATGAGCATGGTTTTATCGATCATTTCTTTTATCGCGCTTGCGGTAATGCTTATCATGTCTTTTAAACTTGCGGGAGAAGTTTCGATGAGAACGGGAGTTACGACTTTTCTCTGTCTCATTTTTTCATTAACGGCACTCGGTCTGTCGATAAGAACATATTTTCAAAAGAACGTATATCATATTTTTTCCCACATAGGCACAGCCGTAAGTGCGGTTAATCTTTTCTACATCATGTATGTTTACGGCGTGGGCTTTATGGGAGCGTAAAAGAGGTAATAATGACTGAAAGATATGAACTGTCTAAAGAGAGAATTTACGAGATAACAAATGAAACTGAGGGACCCGGCATATTTGGTCCCTTTTTTGCATATACCGCCGATTTTATAGTCGGACTTCTGGATATCTATGAGGATATTAAAGAAAACGGACCGATAGGAAATCATTCTGTCGACGAACTTCGTAAAAGAAATGATTTCCTTTACGGCGATCTTTATGAAGGCGAAGACGGATATGCCAAAAGCTATGCAGATTACGATCATGCCGTTGAATCATTCGGCGAAGCAGGGAAATATCTCTGTGTTCTTCTTGCTGAAATGCGCGGAATGATCCCTTATGTTTTCGAAGGCGATCTTGAAGAAATAGTGATAAGACTTGAACTTTTCCTCGAGATGTATTCCTCGATCGAAAATGCGGTTTCCGACGGCGAGGAGATAAATCCCGACAACCTTAAGGAAATAATGTATTACTATGTGTTTGATTACACGGGCGACGAATCCTTAAAGAGAATCAAAAGTCAGCTTACAAGGACGGAATTCTTAAATAAGATCGTAGAAGAATATGATCTGACGGATGTAAGGACCCTTTATGCATACGGTGAATATATCGGCAGATACGAGGAAGAAACATTCAAAGCGATCGCTGCGCTTGATGAGGCAACGATAGATGAAATGAGTTCGGTTTACACCGAAGGTTTCAGACGCGGTTTCGAAGTTGCAAAGAAAGATCTGTCAAAGAAAAAGTATGTCAATGTCGGATACAGAGCAGGCTTTGAGAGAGTTGTAAAAAAGGCTTTAAAACAGTTCGAAGAAATGGGACTTGAAAGCGTTATCTACAGAGCCGGCTACGATATCTTTTCACGCATGGGCATTTTCAAAGCGGGCTTTTACGGCGGACTGGCAAATCCCCAGTATGACGAGGACCATAAGGATGATATGTCTCTTATCCTCGACGGACAGCTTGTTACCAAGAGAATAGAAGGCATCAAGGCTGCATATGAGGAATATAAGAATGAGGCTGCGCTTTTTGCGGGACCTGCATGCATGGAAATATTCGGCGAAGATTCATTTGCACCCGCAGAATGTAAGAATGCACCCAAATACGGCAGGGAGAAACAGTCGTTGGTCCAGTCATACCGTGTCAAGGCATCGGAGATAACCAATACGTACATTAAGAGAGAAGAGAGATCTTTTACGATAATCGCATGGCCTACTCCGGCTATCGGAAATTATCGGGAGATACTTAACGAGATCATAAAGGTCAATACGCTTCCCGTTGAGGAATATACCGTGATCCAGCAGACGATAATCGATACGCTCGATAAAGCCGATAAGATCCACATCAGGGGAAAAGACGGAAACCTTACGGATCTTTATGTTTCACTGGCTTCTTTAAAAGATCCCGAAAAAGAAACCAAATTCGAGAACTGTCTGGCAGATGTGAACATTCCTTTGGGAGAAGTATTCACATCACCCGTATTAAAAGGTACAAAGGGTGTGCTTCATGTAAAAGAAGTATTCTTAAACGATCTTAAGTTTAAGAACATCAAACTTGAAATAGAAGACGGAAAGATAAAAGATTACACATGCACCAATTTCGATGACAAGAAGAAGAATAAGGAATTCATCGAAGAAAATCTTCTTTTCCATCATCCCACGCTTCCCATGGGAGAAGCTGCAATCGGAACGAACACATATGCTTATGCACTTGCCAAGAAATATGATATATTCAATAAACTGCCGATCCTTATTGCAGAGAAAATGGGA
>CACZOG010000210.1 GCA_902782715.1 uncultured Lachnospiraceae bacterium
AGATTTCCGTCAAGATACAGATCCGCTCCGTCGGGTGCATCTATATAAACAAATGTGCTGTAAGTTACGTCGGAATTATCTTCCGGCGCCGTGCCCGTCGATGATGTCTGGTCGGTCTGCGTATTGTTTCCGCTTGCGGTATTTGAGTTATTTGTATTATCCGACGTATTGTTTGACGATGCGGTATTCGTATTGTTTGAAGTATTGTTATTGTTTGTACTATTGTTCGAATTATCGGATGTATTCGAAGTATTTGATGAGTCAGACGTTGTATTGGAATTTGTATTCGTACTGCTGTTATCCTTGTCCTCATCCTTGTCGGTATCATCACTTAACTTTGTAAGTTTGAACGATACATCCGCTTCAGGTGAACCGACGGATATAAATCTTGAAAGAGTCTCATAACCGTCCGCTCTTACAACAAGTTCATGGATTCCGTATTCGATGCTTACGGGCTTCGAAAAATCGTTAACTTTCACACCGTCAAGGAAAATGGTTGCATTCGAAGGTTCGGTCGTAAAATTCACGTTTCCGTAATACTTCTTGATCTCCACATCGGAAAGATCGATCACGGCATCCTGATTTCTTCCGACCGTAACTTCCTTGACCGCACTTGTTCCGTCCTTGCTTATAAGAACACTGTATCTTCCTTCGGGAACGGTAAGCATCATTCCTTCGGTTATTTTCCTTATGTCCTTGTCTATTTCGATGAATCCGTCGATAAAATAATCACCGCCGCTTAAGCTTAAGTATCCGTGGCCTTTATCAACCGTAATGCTGTATATTTTATGGTCGGATCCGTGGATCGTGATTATGTCCGAATCCGATATCTCAAGCACGTTAATGTTTTCTTTTCCGGAACAGACCACAACGTTCTCGTCCAGTTCATATTTATCTCCCAGATATTCCATTCTCGTGGCGGAATTATAGAATTTAAAACCTTCCACATTCGAGTAAGCGAAATAATCGGATGATACATCAAGCGTCTTTAAGCGTTTTTCTTCCCTGTAAAAAGTAATATTGCAGATCTGTCCCGCGCTTAACTGACTTCCTGTCATGGAGTTTCCATATCTGTCCGTAAAATAGGTCAGATTGTCATATGTGAGCGTATATCTCAATCCCGTTTCAAGATTCTGAAAAGTGATCGATTCGGAATTCTTCGACATTGATGTAACAATGCATGTATCTGAATACACGAACACGGACGATGTTTCCGTAATGTCCGAATCATCGGGAATCACACTCGTTACAAGACCGTCATTCGTACATGATATCAAGAACATGCAAAAAAACGCTGCTGCCGCAATATTCAGTTTTTTGATTATTTCAGTTAATTTCATAATCGATTCATTTCACAAATGTCGAAAGAAGATACTCCTTGGTATTATGTGAGGGTTCTTCAATCACATCTTTAAGCATTTCGTTTAATACCTCGCCGAGTTTCGGTCCGGGTTCGACTCCGTTTTCTATTAAATCCCTGCCCGTTACCGCAAGTTCCTTAAGACTTACGCAGTCTCCTGCGGCTTTGATCTCCTCATAATCGGAAATATTGTCCGAAAGCCTTGCCATTTTTTCTTCACGCATGTAATCGGACTGTGCACTTAAGTCCGCTTTCCAGACTTTGAAGATATCGGGAAATGCTTCTTCTCCGATTCGATTCATTGCGCGGCGCATGTATTTTGTGCCTTTTTCCAGACGCTCGTCATGGAATTTGACGAATCTTTTTACCTTATCCGTCGTATCGTTATCATATTTGAGTCTTCTGCATATTTCAACAGCCATTTCACTTGATTTTGCCTGATGACCGTGAAAATGATCGATTCCGTCTTCGCCCGTTGTCTTGCAAAGGGGCTTGGCAATATCATGTAAAAGCATGGTAAGCCTCAATGTCTTATCAGGTTCGATTGCCTCAACGGATCTCATGATGTGTTCCCCGACACTGTAACAGTGATGAGGGTTGTTCTGAGCGGTTTCAAAGCACAGATCAAGTTCCGGAATAAACTGTGCGGTAAGACCCGTTTCATAAGCCGTTTTAAGCATCATTGGATTATCCGAAGTAAGAATCTTGTTTAGTTCCGCCTGAATTCTTTCCGCACTTATATTCTTAAGCGTGGGGGAAAGTTCCTTAATCGCTTTATATGTTTCGCTTTCAATCTCGTAACCGAGCTGGGAAGCGAATCTTATGGCACGAAGAAGTCTTAACGCATCTTCCGAGAATCTCTCATGAGGTTCTCCAACGCAGCGGATCGTCTTTAATTCGATGTCTTTTAAACCGCCGAAAACGTCCACAAGTCCGTCGGTGTCATTATAAGCCATCGCATTTATCGTAAAATCCCTTCTTAAAAGGTCTTCTTTTAAATCCGATGTGAACGAAACCTCTTTGGGATGTCTTGAATCCTCGTATTCGCCGTCGATTCTGTATGTGGTAACCTCAAAAGATTCTTTGGAAATAAGTACCGTGACGGTTCCGTGCTTAAGTCCCGTATCCACGGTTCTTTTGAAAATCTTTTTTACGTCGGCCGGTTTGGCATTGGTCGTAATATCCCAGTCATTTGGTATGCGTCCGAGAATACTGTCTCTTACGCAGCCGCCGACCGCATATGCCTCAAATCCTGCTTTGTTCAGTTCTTCAATTATGTATTTTACCTTTTCGGGTAATATAATCGTCATTTTATCCTCTGTAACTCTCGGGTGCACCCAGATACGATTTAACGGGGGTGATTCCCGATTTAAAAAGCATTATTTTATCAAAGGAAACATTCGGACTTCCCGCATAAATGTATACGCTGTTCTTTCCCTCGTCAAGTTCTATGGATGAAGTGATCCTTCTTACATTGTCAAGGACACCCTCGCACCACTGCGGGCATGTATGGCCTGCATAAAAATCTTCTTTTACTGCATTAAGAGCCTTCTTTTCTTTACCGTTAGCCGATACGAACAGAAGCATATCATCCTTTAACACAACGGGATTTCTTGCCAGAACATCCACTTCAATATCATATGTACCGCCGGATGCAAACACATCATATCTTACGTAGGGAGATTCCGTTTCTTTACTAAAATCCTTTGTAACGGGAAAACATTTGATTGCAGAGCCTTCCCTTCCGAGATATTTTATCACCCGCCAGCCGTTTTCGGAATCGGTATTTTTCTCAAAACTGAATTTATCGGCATAAAAGCTTATTATGCCTTCGTGTTCAAAGAAAAGGTCTTCGCCCGAAAAAGGAACGGGAGCAGATTCAAAAACCATACTGTGGGAGGTATTTTCATTATTTTCATATTTCACTTCGATTACCGCGAGCGATTCTTCTTTTCCTTCAAGTTTACTCTTGTCGCATAAAAAGATTATCTTCGCACGGGGATTTACCGAGGTGGATACTTTACCTTTCGGATTAACGCATTTTAACCATTCGCTGTCTGTTTTAACTTCATATTCGAAATCAACATCTCCCCTGCTGTCCAAATAAACGGACACATTGTCACATTTTCCCGACAGCATTTCCGTATTGCGAAAAGGGGTCTTATACTGCCAGTGAGCTCCGAGACTTTTTACGTCGCTCTTTGCAAAATGAAGAACCGTTTTGGCTTTGTGAATGGGATTTACATATATGCTTGCGGGATATCCCCAGTCGTAATCATCCCATGTATTAAAGCCGGTATGTCCGGAATCAAGCATATGAATCCATTTTCCGCCGTTGAATTCATTATACTCTCTTATAAGTTCACCCATGAAAACCGAAAGTTCTTCGATCTTACGTGCGTAAACATTGGCATACATGCTTCTTATTCCTGCCAGATATTCGTCAAGCGAAGCATACAGCTGCATGGTTAAAATGGTGAGGCTTCCTTTTATCTGGTAATAAAACAGACTCTCATAGGCCTGTCTGCATTCGGACGGAATTCTTTCCCTTAAATCATCCAAAAGTTTTATGAGATCCTCAACTTCTTCAAGAACCCGTTCACACTCTCCGAATCCCTTGGGAGAATATACATGAGGATTCATTGCTTCGGGTTTTCTTAAAGCTATCCATCTTTGTGCACCTTCCATAAGCTTAAGCAGATCCTCTTTGAGTTTCCCGTCAACGCATCCGTGAAAATGCCTGTCAATCCACTCGTTTACGAATGTTTCAATCATATCTATTCCCGACCATGATTCGTAATCGTAAGCAAGGGCCATAAAATATGTAAGCGGATATTCATTGCCTTTTAAATCACCGACATTTACGATCCACTCTTTTCTTACACCATATTCATATGCCTGAGTCATCTGTTCGCGGACTTTGGACAGTCTGCTGGTATTCTGCCATTCATAACTTATCGGTCCGCCGTGATAATCGAAATGGTAATACATTCCGAATCCGCCCGGATGACTTCTTTCTTCCTCTTTTGGAAGGCCTCTCGTATTAGCCCAGTTGTCATCACTTAAAAGAAAGACAACGTCCTTAAGTTCGTCCCAGTCCTTAAGACCCTCACAGGTTTCATCGCCATAGTAATAATCTTCGACTTCTTTGTATATGGCAAGCACTCTCGGAATCTGTGACAGATCTTCGTTAACGCATTCTTTCAAAAGGCTGTGCTGGGCAAGAATTGCATCTTTAACAACTTTTATATTGTCGGCCATGGTGGCATCTTCACCGAGCAGTTTCGAATCCGCTTCACCGCGCATTCCGATCGTGATAAGATTCTCGAAATTACGGTTTCTGTTTAATCCGTCCCGCCAGAATCTTGTAATCGCATCACGGTTGGCAGTGAAATTCCATGCATTGCTTTCACCGTATTCGGCATATATTTTCTGCCATTCTTCGCCTGCCCTGCAAAGCGGTTCATGATGGGATGTTCCCATTATTACCCCGAGGCAGTCCGCAAGTCTTGCATTTTCGATTCCAGGTCCGTCCTCGCTAAAAATCGAGGACCACATTGCGGGCCAGAGGAAATTGCCCCTCATTCGCAAAAGAAAGATAAAAAGCTTCTCATAAGCTTTCACCGTAAAACCGCCGAAATGCTCATTGCACCATCCTCCGAATGCGGGCCATTCGTCATTAATAAAAAATCCTCTGTATTCAACGGAAGGTTCCTTCGAAAGGAAAACTCCTTCCTCAATTTCTTTTACCGCCCTGTCTTTGTTTAAAAACTGCGTGTCTATTACAACATCGGACTGTACGGCGGGTTTGCTGTCACCGAAATACTCAAGCGAAGTAACACCACAGGATTCGGATATCTCGAAGAGACCGTAAATCGTTCCTCTTTTATCCGAGCCCGCTATAAGAAGCGCTTCTTTCTTAGTTCCTTCACAAATTTTTGATAAATCGATTAACGTTATAAGAAAAGATTCTTTTCTTCCTTTCAGAATGCTTAAATCACATGCTCCGTTTTCTTCAAGTTTTTCAAGTATTTCGCTTTTTCCGTAAGTTGCCGCAATAATTATTCTTTCTGCACAGGCGGAAATATCGTTTATAATTTCCGCTTTTCTTTTGCAAACTTTTTCAATATCATTTGCCACAACATCGGCTATGATTTTTACGCCTTCATATGCCGTGTTTTCAATTAGTATATCAGCCGGCACCGATTCTTTAATTATTTCAAATTTCATGCATAACCCCCTCAAGTCTGTTTAGTCTCGGTTAAATTAATCTATCTTAAGTTCAACGGGGCAGTGATCCGAGCCCTGAACTTCCATATGTATTTTGGCATCTTTTATTCTGTCTTTAAGCTTATCCGATACCACGAAATAATCTATACGCCAGCCCGTATTCTTTTCTCTGGCTTTAAACATATAAGACCACCAGGAATACACATCTTTGGCATCAGGATAAAGGAATCTGAACGAATCGATGTATCCGCTTTCAAGCACTTTTGTAAAGCAGTTTCTCTCTTCGTCGGTAAATCCCGCATTCATGTGGTTGGTCTTCGGGTTCTTTAAATCGATCTCCTGATGAGCAACATTTAAATCGCCGCAGTATATTACGGGTTTATTCTTCTCGAGTCCTTTAATATAATTTAAAAATGCCTCTTCCCAGGTCATTCTGTAATCAAGTCTCGCGAGTTCTCTCTGGGAATTCGGTACATAAACCGTTATTACGTAAAAGTCCTTAAATTCTGCCGTAATAACCCTTCCTTCCGTATCGTGTTCGGGGATTCCGATTCCGTAAGTAACCGATAACGGTTCTTCCTTTGTGAACATTGCCGTTCCCGAATAGCCCTTTTTCTCGGCATAATTCCAGTACTGGTGATATCCGGGCGCGTCCACTTCTATCTGTCCTTCCTGCAGTTTGGTTTCCTGGACACAGAAAATATCCGCATCGATCTTGTTAAAATAATCCATGAACCCTTTTCCCATGCAGGCTCTTAATCCGTTTACATTCCAAGATATGAATTTCATTTAAGTTTCCTTTCGTCAGTCAAGTATATTCTTAATTATATCAATTCTTTAAAGATTCCGACAGGCAAAAGCCCTCGATCAGTTTCATTTTGTCCGAACGCTTCATTTTGTGTTTGATATACCACTCTCTTTTCATTGCCGATTCCTTATCGTCAAACTCCTCGAAATACATGAGTTTAACCGGCAGGCGCACCCTGGTGTACTTCGCGCCCTTTCCCGAATTGTGGGTTTCGACTCTTTTCTTTATATCGTTGGTATAGCCCGTATATAAGGTTTTGTCCGAACATTCGAGTATATATACGTAGTGTTTTTCCATACTCATCTCTTTCCCTCTGACTTTTATATTATAACATTTCTTTTATATTTTTTCTTTTATGGTTTTTTAATCAAAAATGTGGTAAAATTCATAACATAAATATGTGTTTATAAACTTTTGTTTTTTTGATAGTAAAAGGGGGCAGCTATGAAAATTCAAGAATTTGTCAACATGGAAGAGTTCGAAAACAGAATGCGCAACTGGGCTATTTCCACAGGTCTTGCATGTGTTGCGGTTGATGCCGACGGAAACTATATATCGGATACATATAATTTCACTGATTTCTGCATAAAATATACCAGAGGCAGCGCCGAAGGCTTAAGAAGATGCCAGAAGTGCGACAGAGAAGGTGTCGGAATCTACAGTTGTCACGCAGGTCTGATCGATTTCGGGATCGATCTTGTGGTTAACGGAGAAAAACTCGGTTCGGTTCTCGGCGGACAGGTTCTTCCGATGAATCCCGACGAAGAAGAATTCAGAAAAGTCGCAAGAGAGATCGGAGTAGACGAAGACGAATATATCGAAGCACTCCACCGTGTTCCCGTTCGTACGGAAGAAGCCATTAACGCATCTGCAAATCTTCTCGGACAGATCCTTAACGATTTCATCAATGCCGAATTCGAAAAAACATATGCAAAATCAATTGTTGTGGGCTTAAAGGAAGGTGTTGAAAAGACATCCGCGATTGTTGATGACATTATGCAGTCCACACAGGAACTCAAAAAACTCCAGAGCAGACAGAAGATCCTGTCGCTTAACGCAAATATCGAAGCAGCAAGAGCCGGTGAGCAGGGTAAAGGTTTCTCGGTTGTTGCCATTGAAGTAGGTAAATTATCCGAGAGCAGTTCTCTTGCAAATGCTCATATCGAAGAGCTCGTGCAGGAAATCTCACAGGTAGTTAACAATATGCACGATCCCGAGAAGTTCAAACTTCTTATGAAAGAATAAATCTAAATACAAAAAGTGCCGAGCATCTAAATGGTGCCCGGCACTATATTTATGATAAGACCTTTTTATGATTGAAAGGATTTGAGTAACCAAGATGAATATCATTTTCGACCTGGACGGAACACTGATCGATACGGAAAAACTCTATAGGAAATACTGGCCCATGGCCCTTGCGGATTACGGATATGACTTATCCGACGAACGCGCCCTTGCACTTCGTTCGCTCGGTCGTCCTTTCGCACCTGCGCAGTTTAAAGAGTGGTACGGCGAAGATTTCAACTATGACCTGATCCGTAAAAGACGTAAGGAATATGTTGAAGGACATATCGAAAAATACGGTCTCGAACTTCGCCCCGGCGTTAAGGAAATCCTTGAATATCTCAAAGAAAAAGAAATAACCGTCGCAATCGCGACGGCAACCGATCTTGTGCGAACCGAGAAATATCTTGAAATGACAGGCATCCGCGAATATTTTACGCACATTATCTGTGCTACCATGGTTGAGCACGGAAAACCCGCGCCCGACATCTACGAATATGCATGCGAGCAGCTTAACGCAGACCCTTCGGAATGCTATGCCGTTGAAGATGCTCCAAACGGAGTAAAGAGTGCATACGCAGCAGGTCTTAAGGTGATCTTCGTTGCCGATCAGGCACCCGCAGACGATTTCCTTCACGAGATGATCTATGC
>CACZOG010000211.1 GCA_902782715.1 uncultured Lachnospiraceae bacterium
ATTAATATTACTATCTAATTAATATTACTATCTAAATCGTTTTGGAAATTGTAATTTTATCTTCAAAAAATGTAGAAATGTGCGTTCTTACATATCCTTAAGTTCTCGGACTGCTTCCAGCCAAACTTCAACATCACTTTCGGTAACTTTCCCGTACACATCAAAGATAATCAAACCGTCAATATTAACCTCTTTCATAACGCCTTTCAGGTACACCTGTGCGATATGATTCGCGCATACGCGGCAGTCAAAAAGATCTTTTAAAACATATGCTTTGGAGATATCCGACTCGTCTTTAATGCCCAAAACGATCCGCATAAAATTATGAAGGATTCTTGCCACGCTTCTTCGGTCGATCTCTTCGAAAGATTCGGATAAATCGCCTGTCTCGAGCACTCCTTTTTGAAGCAGTTCTTCTTTGGAAATTCCCGAAAAAGAAACAAGCATTTCTATGAATTTATCTTTGTTAAGATTATTGGAATCGTTCATGATCTTTTCCCGATCGTAAGTCTCAATAAATTCCGATGATATGCCCGTTTTAATCCATGGGCGTAATCTTAAAAGTCAGATTGTCGCAGGCTTTAAGCGGAACTGATGTGAATACTTTATCCGTTATGATCTTCTTTTCCTTGCTCCATACATCGAAGATCTCGTATGAAGAAGCATTGAAGAATTTCGCGGGATCTGCCATTTTGGCAGCCATATAATTCTTGATAAGATCAAGACCTATCTTAAGCGTATCGTTTCTGTCGCCGAGGCTTACGTTTACGAATGAAAGCGCTATGCTTCCGTCCGACAAAGGTTTGCAGAGCACGTCTATTCTGTCGTTGTCACGAATGTATGTTGTGTCAGGTGATACGGCTTTGGTCGTATAGATCCTTTTTGCCTGAATGCCCAGCGAATCCTGATCAAGCGCAATGACATCCTCGTTACTGATAACGGAATAAACCTCATCGCCCTTTGTGACATTGCGAAGATCCATTCCGAGCATTAAAGGCGCGTTGAGCATGCACCACATGGTCATATGCGTTCTGCACATGGTATCCGTAAGTCCGTCCATTCCGATCATGAGCATGTCCGGATCGTTGTAGCCTTTATCCAAACCCGAGAAAGAATCCATGATAACGGCTTTGTTATACTGGGACGTAACGCTGGTCGTATATGCACCTTCCCAGGAAGCATGCCCCTTATCACCGTCGGAGCCCACCTGGAAGGTTATGTCGTTAAGGATCCTCCAAGAATCACCGACTTTGTAGCCCCAGTTCTGAGGCTGAGTCTTGCCCCACTCACAAATTGAGAAAACAATGTCTTTTTTAGGGGCTATCTTTGCGAAGCATTCTTTGATCTTCGCATAGGATAAAAGAGTGTTCTCCTGACGTCTGTGATTCATAAGACGGATCTTGTTTGCGCCTTCTTTTAACTTTATCTTTATAGCAGCCGACTGGCGGAAAGTCTTGGGATTTCCCGTCGAAGGCAGGAAATCATCATAGAAGTATTCCGAGTTATCACCAACGGCAACCTGAAGCCACGCACCGACGCCTTCCGCTGCGCCCGTTGCGTATGAAACGAACAGGTCGTACTCGCCTTCTTCGGGTGCATAGACATAGAAGATCAGCTCACTGCTCAAATCCCCAAGAGGCGTTGTATCGGGACCCGTTCCGTCAAAAGTTCCGATACCCGTGATGTAATCGTTTTCCACGAATGCTCTTTTACCGGTTATCGCAGCTTCCTTAAAAGAATAATAATTGTTCTCGAATCTTATGCCTTTTATGTTGGGAGCGAAGGTAAATCTCGCGTTTTCCGGATTGGAAAACGTGGCGTTATCCCAGACATTGTAACAGTTATCCACTTTGATAAAGTCGATATCCCATTTGATGTAATCTTTAGCATCGGTTTCCTCGTGCCCGCATGTTCCGACTTCGAGTCCCGAGCAGAGTTTCGATCCGATATCGTTGTACATTCCGAATTTAAGTCCTTTGGAATGAACGTAATCGGAAATGTGTTTAAATCCTCCGGGGAATTTTACGGGGTCGGAAGCAAGATGTCCGTCGATACGTGTTGAGTTGTAACATCCGTCGTCTAAAACAACATATTTATAACCGAGTTTGTCGAGTCCGAGTTCGATCATCTTATCGACCATGTCCTTCGTCAAAGCCTCGGTATTTCCGCTTCCGAACGCATTCCAGCTGTTCCAGCCCATTGCGGGAAGACGGCCTTTTTTGCCGTATAAAACTTTATTGTTTTTAAAAGAATCAAATCCGTATTTTAGATCTTTTATCTTATCCGGATTGTTAAATCCCTCACTCATGATATTACCCGTCCTTTAATCAATAAGTTCTTTGAAAAAGTTGGTCTCGTCATCGTTAGCTTCTATGCCGATATCCCAGCGGACATTCACGTGGAAAACATGCCATACGTTTTCGTCTCCGTAAACCTTCCATATCGCTTTGACGTTTTTGGATTCCAGAAGGTTCTTCATTGGCTCCGAGAAAGGTGTCAGATCATCGCCCTTTGCGGTGATAAAATATGTCGGTGGATAATTTGAATCAATATATTTGAAGACATTGATCTTATCACCGAATTTCGTAGGTCTTAATCCGAAATAATCGCGTATCACACCATAACGGGGGCTTTTTTTGCAGTCATTGTACATATCGAATCTTGCACCGCAGTTAAGACCCAGTCCTTTTAATTTGATTGCGGGTTTTTCGAAGCCGAAAAGAGCTCTGTACTCATCATTTGTAAAGATCGCAGCATACTGGCTCGCAATCTGGGCACCTGCGGAATCACCGACGATGAACACGTTGTCAAAGTCAAAAGGATACTGCTTCATCTGCTCGTTCTCGGTTATAAAATGAAGCACCGAATCAAGATCCTCCAAAGGTGCGGGGAATTTATGCTTCGGAGCAAGTCTGTAATTGAAGTTGACTACGATGAAGCCTCTTCTTGCCAGATCCGCGCAGTAAAACATATATACTCTCGTGCTTCCGTAGACATATCCGCCGCCGTGAACGCTGACGATCACGGGCAGTTTCGCATTGGTATCTTTGGGATAGCAGATGTCAAGATTCTGAAACTCCGTATCTTCCCCGTACTGAATCTTATCGATATAGTTGATCTCCTCGGGGATCTTAAGTCCCGCATCCCTGCTTGAGTCAGCAACGGTACTCATTAAAATAAGATTTTTACCTTCCCACGAAATCATAATAACCCTCCAAAATTACCAGATCCTGTAATTGCCCGACAAAGCAAGCAAAGCGAATATATAAAGGCAGTTATCGTAATATCTTCTTACGCCCTTTCTCATGGGTTTGTTCCAGAACCACTCAACCCACTGTTTTGCGATCGCAAAATCGCTGTTTTCGTCATCACTGTAAGGGATCGCCAGTGCGCCCTGAGCGGTCGTGGCAAGGAGACCCAGAGGATGAATGAGAGTTCTGTCTACGGGTGTTCCGTCAATCTTGTATGTGCAGCGTACTGCCTCTAAATCGGTTCCGAAGAATTTCATCATGCGAAGAGGTGCATCAAACTGACCCTTGTCGATTCCGAACCATTCGGCATCGAGTCCTATGTTGGCTGCTGTTCTGTATGCATCCGCATAAAAGTCTCCGAAATAGCCCCAGGGCAGTTTCTTGCTCATCGGTGTTCCGTCGAAGTTCGCGTATTCAGCACTGAGTCCCGTTTCGGGATGGCATGCGATCTTTAGATAATCACGGCTTGCATCAGCCGCCTTTGCCCAGAATTCCCTGTCTTCTTCATAAGCCCATTTTGCAAAAAGATCATAGAAATGAGG
>CACZOG010000212.1 GCA_902782715.1 uncultured Lachnospiraceae bacterium
CCGACCCACGGCTTAGAAGGCCGTTGCTCTATCCAGCTGAGCTACGAACACTTATTTCTTTTCAGTGACGTTTGATATTATATACCAACGCGCTTTGAAATGTCAACAAAAAATTTTACATTGAATCAATTTCCGCAATGTAATTATTTGCCTTGTTTCCAAGCTCCGAATCGGGTGACAAATTGATAACTGAATTGAAGTAATATTTTGCGTTGTCATAGTCTTTGTTGGCCATGTACGTACACGCAAGATAATAAAGCGCATCGACATTTTCGGAATTGTATTCAACCGCTTTCTTGAAGTTCTCCAGAGCAGTCACGTAATCTTCCTGTCTGTACGCATTGTATCCGTTTTCGTAATATGTATCGGCAACGCTTTCACCGATCGATGTTTTAAGAATATTGTATACTTCAAGGAACTCGGAATCTTTAAGTTTCTCGGAATTGTTCTGATCGACCTTGTCAAGATACGAAGCTATCAGATTCTTGTCAGCCGCATCACCCTTGGAGTATTCCTTAACAGCCATAAGAAGATGCTTGTAGCCGTCCATGATGCCGTTGTTTCCTTCATATGCATCAAGCTGATCTTTAAGACCTTCCATCTGAACCGTTACACTGTTCTTCTGCTGTTCCAACGTACTGATTGTCGTACTCTTTAGATTGATCTCTTCATATGCATTTGCAAGTTCCTTGTTTTCCTCCGTACGCTGAAGTCTTACCCTGATGGGGCCGAGCACAAACCAGCCTACCAGAAGACCGATAAGAAGTCCTACAAAGATATTTAAAAATACGCTTAAGAATGTATTCTCTTTTCTGTTATTCGGCTGAATGATTATTTCGTTACCGCTTTGAATGGTAACAGCGGTATCCGCCGATTTCTTCTTTCTCTTCGTGTCGGTATTAAGATTCTCTTCCGCCATTCGAAGATATAAAGCCGCGGTAATGTTTCCTCTGTCGATTCTTCTTACAAGGATAAGTTCTTTCTTTGCAGCCGCATAGTCTTCTTCTTTCATAAGAATAAGTGCAAGCAGCAGGTGCGCATTAAGAAGTCTGGGGTTGTTGCTCACAACCCTTTTAAGCGATATCTTCGCAACATCCAGAGAATCCTGTTTACAAAGATTTAGAGCCTGATTGTATTTCTTAATGGAAGAATTGATGTTATCGAGAAGGACCTGATTGGTCATTAATGTTTCGATATAATCGTTGGCGATGTTTTTGTCTTTTTGGAAATGCGTCGAAAGAACCCACTCTGCCATAGCACTGACGGTTTCACCCATCTCAAAATAGACCAGTCCCAAGAGGTTTCTGGCCTGAGTGTTTCTTTTATATAATTTAAGGCTTTGTCTCAAATCTTCAACAGCGCCGGTCAGGTCTCTGATCTGCGCTTTTTCCAATCCGCGATTATAATATCTGTTGGACATATAAAGAATCTTTTTATAACGTCCCACGTCGGCACCGCACGATGTACAATATGATTTTTCAGATAAAGCCACACCGCATCTGTAACAAAACAACATTTATCTTATGCCTCTATTCATCCGCATCCTGAACGGTTTTTACAATGAAATCCACCATATCGGTCAGATCGTGACCGTTGACAACTTCTTCAACGTCGTCAATTTCAGGTGAAGGATGAAATTTCTTAAGTTCGTTTTCAAAATCTATCATAAACGTCTCCTTTAAGAACACATATCAAAATAATACACCGCTTCTCCTACCAGATAAAGAGAACCTGCTATATATATTTTACACCCGCAATCAAGTGCCTTTGCAATCGCCTCTTTAAAAGATCCGGCAGTACTTATATTTCGGTATTTCTTAACACACTCACTCATGGTTTCGGGGTCGACCGCTCTCGGAGAATCGATCTTAGTCAAAACGATCTCTTCAAAGAGCTTGGATCCGCAGATCATTTTAAGCATGCTCTCGTAATCTTTGTCCCTGCATGCTCCGAAAACAAGCACTCTTCTCTCGTCTTTAAGCTTTAAGGTCTCAAGCATCCTTGAGAGTGCGTCGGGATTGTGCGCCCCGTCCACATATATGCCCTTTTTTATCTCTTCGAATCTGCCTTTAAAGCTGCTCTTACAAAGAGCTTTCAGTGCTTTATCCTCATCAAATCTGTCCTTTAGAAAGATCCTGCATATCACAAGCGCCATCGAGGAATTGTATCTCTGATACAGAGCACACGTCGGCAATTCTACGGACAAATTGTGCACAAACTCAATTTTATCATAAACATAATCAAAAGAAAATGCAACGTGTTTTTCATCCGAAGACACGCAGGATATGTTTTCATCCGAAACCATATAAACCGGCGCATTCTTCCTGTCTGCTTCTTCTTTGATCACATCGTTGACCTGATCTTCATTATTTAAATAAACAAGCGGAACGTTTTCCTTAATGATTCCCGCTTTCTGAAATGCTATCTCCTCAAGCGTATTGCCGAGCTGCTCCATGTGGTCCATTCCTACCGAGCAGATGGCGGTCACTTTCGGATCATCGAAAATATTCGTCGCATCAAGCATTCCGCCGAGTCCTGTTTCAAGAACCATCGCATCCGCTTTTTGCATGCTCATCCATTCCATGAACATGAAGAAAAGGAACTCGAAGAAACTCGGATGCATTAAAGCTTTCTCTTCTTCGTCGACAAACTTACATTTATCGAGTACCTTTTCAAAGACCGTAACGAATTCGTCATCGGTGATCTCTTCGCCGTCAAGAACAAATCTTTCTTTCATCGAAACAAGATGGGGCGATGTAAAAAGACCCGTTCTGATCCCATGTTCTTTAAGGATCTTCGATGTATAAAAGCAGGTGCTGCCTTTCCCGTTCGTTCCGGCAACATGGATCTTGGGAATCTCTTTTCCCGGAGAGCCCAGAAGCTCATAAAACTTCTTTGTGTCCGATAAAAGGGTCTTCTTCTTAAATTTAGGTATATTTAAAAGATACTCTTCGCAATCTTTTACGGATCTCATCAGTTAACCACAATCACGCTTCCTTCAATCACGCCGTTTATTCCTCTGTAGATCATATACTTTGTATTATCCTGGATCGGCATTCTCGAAGCATCAATAGCGATGATTGCTCCTTTGTATACATGTTCTTCGACTCTTATCTCGGCGTATCTTGCTTCTTCGACAATTCCGGAAATGATCTCCAGTTCCTTGTTGTTTTCCTTAAGCTCAGCCGACAGATCATTCTTTAATGCATTAAGTTCGTTAAGCTGTGCAAGATCTTCCTTGGTGATAGGTCTTACATCCTTAAGTGCAAGAAGATGATTCATTCTGTCGAGGATCTTCTTTAATTCTTCACGCAGGTACGCATCTTTTTTCATTACGTCCTGGTTTTTTAAATAATCCTTGGTTTCAAGTCCGACATGCGCCACGGTCTTAACCTCAACACTGTTTCCAAGGTTAACGCACTGAATGCCCTGTCTTCCGTGAGTGTAACCTCCGACAAGAGTTCCTCTCTTGCCCGTCAGGATCACTTTTCCGTCCGCAAAAACTTCCGAATTAAGGATTGTGTTGGAATTAACGTCGCCCTTGGCTTTTACTGTGGTATGCTCGATAAAATCCGCATATACGTTTCCGTTGCAGACTATCTTCGCCTTGCCGGAACCTGCAATTCCTCGTTTTAAAACTATGTCTCCGCCCGCAAAGATCTCTGCGGCCTCGACAACGCCGGAAATCGTAACCGAACGCGTGCTCTTGATGACAGCGCCGTTTTCGACATTTCCGTCTATTTCAATATCTCCGTTAAATTCGATCTTCGAATTCAGCTGATTGACATCACCCTTTACCTGATGAATGCCTTTTATCTGTATTTCGTAATTAGCCTCGTTATAATCCAATTTGCCGTCTAAATCGGAAATGTACGAATTGATCGATTCGTCAAAATGAAAACCTTTTCCTTTTAATGCAGGCAGATCGATCGTCTTGGCAGGCTCGATCACGGTACCGTCCACATAATAACCGGGAGTTCCGGCTGTTGCGGGATGGTAAGTACAGAAGATCTCTCCTTCGGTAACGCCTATTAAGAGATTGACCGAACTGTAATCCACGGAACCGTCTTCACGGATCTTGGGATTCTTCTTGTTTATGTCTTTTACGTCAAAGCTGAATTCGTAATATCCGTTCTCGCCCTGAACGCATTCTTTGTACATTGCAACTTTGATGCTTCGCTCGTAAACGCCTTTTTTGACCATGGCCAGAATATTGGACATTATATAGCCCGAGCGCACACCGTTTTGTTCGAGGATGCTTAAAACTTCTTCCTTGGTATATCTTTCACCCTCTTCGGGACGTGCAAGATAAAGCCAGCCTTCGTGCATGTCTTTGGTGACACGCACGAAAGTCTGATTAGGTTTCTTGATATCATTGATCGATGCCAAATCATCTTCTTCCGAATTGAGAAGACGCTCTATTTCATCTATTGACGCACTGATTTCATAGAGATTGTCATCCATTTCACTTACATCCATATTAGGAAACATACACATCCCCCCAAGAATATGAGTTATGAAAGTGACTTAAGTCTTTCCTCTACCTGCTGCATCATCTGAGTATATTTTGCAAGTTTTTCTTTTTCTTCGTTGATCTTTGCTTCGGGAGCCTTGGAAATGAATCTTTCATTTGAAAGCATTCCGTTAACTCTCTTAAGTTCGCCTTCGAGACGTTCTTTTTCTTTCAAAAGACGCTCTTTTTCCTTTTCGATATCAACGAGTTCCGCAAAAGGAATGTAGATATTTGCATTGGCGATAACTACCGAAACCGCATCGTCTGCGATGCCTGACTTGTCACTCTGAACAATTACTTCGGAAGCATATGCCAAAGGTGCAAAGAATACCTTGCCCGCCTCAAAGATGTTTCTCATGTTTTCATTGTCCGATACAACGTACACTTGAGCTTTTCTTGAAGGAGGAACATTCATTCCGGTACGAACGTTTCTTATACCTCTTACTGCTTCTTTTAATATCTCAATATCGTTTTCTTCTTTGGCGAAAACTCTTTCTTCCTTAAATACAGGCCATGAAGAGATCATGATGGATTCTTCTTCGCTCTGAAGGTTGCAGAAGATCTCTTCCGTAACGAAAGGC
>CACZOG010000213.1 GCA_902782715.1 uncultured Lachnospiraceae bacterium
CAAAAGGGAAAGAAACCTTTGCTTGTAGCCCTTGACGTATATCGTCCCGCAGCTATAAAGCAGTTACAGATAAACGGCGAAAAACAGGGTGTTGATGTTTTCGCGATAGAAGGAAACAACAATCCCGTAGAGATCGCAAAGGCTTCACTCGAATATGCGGCCAAGAACAACGAAAATGTAGTGATCTTCGATACCGCAGGACGTCTTCATGTAGATGAAGAACTCATGCAGGAACTCGTTAATATCAAAAAAGAGGTTACTGTTCATAAGACTATCCTTGTTGTCGATGCCATGATCGGTCAGGATTCCGTTAATGTCGCTTCGGACTTTAACGAGAGGATCGGAATCGACGGTTTGATCTTAAGTAAGATGGACGGCGATACCCGAGGCGGTGCCGCACTTTCCATAAAGGCAGTTACCGGTGTTCCCATTCTTTTTGTGGGTATGGGAGAGAAGTTATCCGATCTCGAACAGTTCTATCCCGACAGAATGGCCAACAGGATCCTCGGAATGGGCGATGTTCTTACTCTTATCGATAAGATCCAGGCAGAAGCCGTGGATATCGACAAAGATAAAGAAAAAGACATGATGGGCCGCCTTAAGAAAGGTAAGTTTGATTTTAACGATTACCTTGAGAGCATGAATCAGATGAAGAAGATGGGCGGACTTTCATCGATGCTCGGTCTTATGCCGAACCTGGGAATCTCAAAGGACGACCTTGAAGGTGCGATAGACGAAAAGCAGATGAAACAGATGGAAGCTATCGTTCTTTCGATGACCAAGAAAGAAAGATCAAATCCGAAGCTTCTTAATCCGCAGAGAAAACACAGGATCGCCAAAGGCGCAGGTGTTGATATAGCTGTTGTTAACAGATTCATCAAGCAGTTTGAACAGACTCAGAAGATGATGAAACAGATGCCCGGTCTTATGGGCGGAAAGAAACGCGGCGGATTCGGCGGTTTCGGCGGATTCAAGATGCCCTTTTAAATAAGTCAATTTCTTCCTATTCGGAAGTTTTGAGGATAAATTAATTTATTTTATATACGGAGGAACGTAAAAATGGTAAAAATCAGATTAAGCAGAATGGGTTATAAGAGAAATCCTATTTACAGAATTGTTGTTTCAGATTCAAGAACAGCTAGAAACGGTGGATGCATCGCAGAAATCGGTACATACGATCCCAACAAGAATCCTTCTGAATTCAAGGTAGATGAAGAAGCAGCTAAGAAGTGGCTTGCAAACGGTGCTCAGCCTACAGAGACAGTTGCTAAGATTTTCAAACTCGCTAACATTGAAAAATAATCGGGAGCTAAGGGAGGCTAAACGTGAAGGAATTAGTTGAAACCATTGCAAAAGCCCTTGTCGATCATCCCGAAGAAGTAACTGTAACTGAACAAAAAGACGGAAAAAATGTCGAGATTAATCTTCATGTCGCATCCGGCGATATGGGTAAAGTTATCGGAAAACAGGGCAGAATAGCAAAGGCTATAAGAACCGTTGTTAAAGCTGCATCTGTTAAGGATGATTTACAGGTAGATGTAAATATAGAATAAAAAGGATTAATCTTCTTCGATAATTTGAATTTCCAAATAATCAAAGTCGATTGATTCAATGAAAGAATCTCTTGTAAAGCGTGTCTTTGATACGGATTTGAATTCGGAAATGTTTTTGTCAAGCCAGATAGGCACGGACAGATCGAATTCAGAACAGCCTTTTTCAAGAGATTTAAAGACTTTGTGAGTGCGGCTGTCATTGCTTTCGTCAGAGATAGTGATATCTTTAATATGATGATTGTCTTTGATTTCTTTTATCCAGAGTCTAAACATGGTAGTATTTTATCACAGATTTTTTGTATTATCTATTGAATTGTATGTATTTTTGTGGTAATTTATTATAGTTGCGTGTAAAGAGATGGTCCGCTGGGTATTTTAACTTAAGAACATCCGATGAAACAAAAAGGAGTAAAATAATGAACGAAATTATCAAAGAGATTGAAAATGCTCAGTTGAAAGAAAGCGTTCCTGCATTTGAAGTTGGTGATACAGTAAAGGTTCACAACAGAATTCAGGAAGGTAACAAATCCAGAATTCAGATTTTTGAAGGAACTGTAATCAAGATCCAGGGCGGTTCAAACCGTCAGACATTCACCGTTCGTAAGATTTCAAACGGTTGTGGTGTTGAGAAGACATGGCCCATCCATTCTCCCAACGTTGCTGATGTTGAAGTAGTACGTAAAGGTAAGATCAGAAGAGCTAAACTTTTCTACTTAAGAGACAGAGTTGGTAAGAAAGCCAAAGTTAAAGAAAAAATCTAATGATTTAAAGGCAGGATTTAATTCCTGCCTTTATTTGTCATAAGAATTAATTTGTTGTATAATTCATTTACTTGTGATTATAAGACGGTAAGCTTATGAAGAAAAAGAACGGTTTGACATTTGTTAAAAAAGAAAAGAAGATTAAACCCCATCATTTTACGGGATTATTTATTCTGCTTTTTTGGATGGCGGCCGTTACTTTTATTGCTTTCGTTATCGTTATGATCTTCGGTTCGCGCACAGCGGTCATCGGAGATTCGATGAATCCGGTTCTTTATAATTCACAGGAAGTACTTATAAACAAAGCTTCATACATTCTTTTTAAGCCCAAGGCGGGAGACATTATAGCTTTTTATCCGCACGGGAATAAGAATTCTCATCTTTATGTCAAAAGAGTTGTTGCAAAAGGCGGAGATACCGTCCTTATTCAGAACGGGCATCTTTATGTGAACGGAGATCTTTTTGAAGATGAAGATCTTTACGATTACATGGAATTTGCCGGGCTTGCCGAAAATGAGATACACCTGGAGAAAGATGAAGTTTTTGTTTTGGGTGATAACAGAAATGATTCCGAAGATTCGAGATACGGAAATATCGGTCCCGTAAAAGGAGATTACGTAGTCGGAAAAGTATGGTTTCATTTCTCTACGGAAGATGAAAAGATCGGATTTATGAGGTGACGATTTGCAGGATAAGAATTCTCCTGAAATGAATATTCACTGGTATCCCGGGCATATGACCAAAGCCAAGAGAATGATGGATGAAAACATCAAACTTGTTGATATGGTCATTGAGATAATAGATGCTAGGGCTCCTTTGTCATCCCGTAATCCCGATATAGATTCGCTTGCAAAGAACAAATACAGGCTTGTTTTAATGAATAAATCCGATATGGCGGATGAAAAGGAAAACGTGAAATGGGTCAAGTATTTCGAGGATAAAGGGATAAGATGCATTCCCGTTAACTGCAGAAACGCTCAGACCATTAAAAACCTCGATAAGATAATCAAAGATGTCTGTAAAGAAAAGATAGAACGCGACCGTAAAAGAGGGATACTCAAAAGAAGCATTAAAATAATGGTTGCGGGGATTCCCAATGTTGGGAAATCCACTTTTATCAATGCGATATCAAAGAAAAGCAGTGCGAAAACAGGCAATAAACCCGGCGTAACAAAAGGCAAGCAGTGGATCTCCTATAAGGGAGAATTCGAATTCCTGGATACACCCGGACTTTTATGGCCGAAATTCGATGATGTGAATACAGGGATAATACTTGCCATCATCGGTTCCGTAAATGACGAGATACTTGATATCTGCGCACTTTCTTATAAACTCATTGAAATACTTAAAGTAAATTATCCCGGACTGATCAAGGAGAAATTTGATATCGATGAGAGCATGGAAGCTCCCATGATACTTGAGGAATATACAAAAAAACGAAATCTTATAAAAACGAAAGGAGAGATCGACATTCAAAGAGGCGCTAAGCTTATCACAGACGATTTCAGAAATGTAAGGATCGCACGAATCACGCTTGAGAAGCCCGAGAATGAACCGATTGCATTAACTTAATGAATGACACCTTAAAAGAACTGCTTAAAACAAGTTTATACCTGCTCGGTTTACTGCTTCTGGCTTTGTTTATCGTAACTTTTATAGGTCAGAGGACCATTGTGGACGGCACCAGCATGTGCGACACGCTTTCCGATAAAGATAACCTTATCGTCGATAAGATCACTTACAGATTCAGAAATCCCGAGCGCTTTGAAGTGATCGTTTTCCCTTATCAGAAGGAAAAAAGAAACTATTTTATCAAAAGAGTCATAGGCCTTCCCGGAGAAACCGTTTATATTGACGAAGACGGCAATATTTTTATCAATGACGTTCTTCTTGAAGAGAACTTCGGAAAAGAAAGGATTGAAGATCCGGGAATTGCGATAAACCCCATAGTTTTGGGAGAGAATGAATACTTTGTCATGGGAGATAACCGTAACGACTCGTTTGATTCAAGATTCTCGGCCGTAGGCAATATCAAGAAGGAAAATATCATAGGAAGAGCATGGCTCAGGATATATCCTTTTAAAAAGATCGGATTTGTAAATCAGGGTAAAAAAGACAGGGAAAAATGAGAGAATTAAAAGGCGAAAAGCTTGAAGCCGAGATAAAAAGGATCGAGGCGTTAAAACAATACGAAAAAGAATATGAACATTTAGGCTATGTATGCGGTATCGACGAGGTCGGAAGGGGACCTTTCGCGGGCCCTGTAGTTGCATGTGCCGTGATACTTCCCAAAGATTGTTCAATTTTATATATTAATGATTCCAAGAAACTGTCCGAAAAAAAGAGAGAAGAATTATACGATATAATCACAAAAGAAGCTGTTTCTTTCGGAATCGGAATCAGAGATAACAAAAGAATAGACGAGATCAATATTCTTGAAGCAACATACGAAGCTATGAGAGAAGCGATCTCGAATCTTAAAGTTAAACCCGATGTCCTTCTAAATGATGCCGTGACGATACCCGGCGTAGACATTAAACAGGTACCGATAATAAAAGGTGATGCTAAAAGCATATCGATCGGCGCCGCATCTATCGTTGCCAAAGTGACAAGGGACAGAATGATGTTCGAGTTTGACAAAATGTATCCTGGCTATGATTTAGCCAAGAATAAAGGATACGGAACAGCTGCACACATTGAGGGCTTAAAAAAGTACGGACCTTGTGAGATCCACAGGTTTTCTTTTATACATAATTATATTTAAGTCTTTTGACAGGACTTAGCTCTGACCGGAATTCGAACAAGATTTATATGTGATTATCGTATGCTTCATATCTGAGGTAAATATGGACGGTATCAATACATCATATCAGAATATAAATTCCGTTTCGAATGTTATAAATCAGGGCAGGGCGGATGTTGTCAGGGAAGGTCTTAATGTTGATAAGGTCGGCCTTGATCTTTTGCGCGAAATGTCAACCGGTGAAACTTTTCGTGGTCAGATCGTCGACATCAATCAGAATGTTGCCACTATTTTAGTCGGTGATGATGCCAGGATAACGGCAAATGTAAATCCCGATATCAATTTAAGTGTCGGACAGACCGTTCTTTTCGAGGTTAATTCCGATACTCAGAATCTCGTGTCTCTTCGGACACTTTTTACCAACATTGCAAATGAAAACATAGCAAA
>CACZOG010000214.1 GCA_902782715.1 uncultured Lachnospiraceae bacterium
ATATTAAAGAATAGAGAATAGTAACAAAAAAGAAATAAAATCAAAAATATAACCGATATTTTGTTGACAAGTTATGAAAATGATATATAATGTTAGTCATAACTAACCGATACGAAATATCGGTTTTTAAACGAAAGAATGGTTAGCGACAACTAACCTAACAAGCACTATTTACATACATAAACTTTTCTTTAGGAGGACATGATATTGAGTAAAGTTGCAGTTGTTTATTGGAGCAGCACCGGCAATACGGAAACTATGGCAAATGCGGTATTGGAAGGTGCCAAAATGGCAGGAGCCGAAGCAGATCTTTTTACGGCTTCGGAATTTGATGCCACGAAAGTCGATGATTATGATGCATTCGCTTTCGGATGTCCCGCTATGGGAGCAGAAGAGCTTGATGATACGGAATTCGATCCTATGTTTACTGCAGTCGAACCGTTGATCAAATATAAAAAAGTTGCTTTATTCGGATCTTACGGATGGGGCGACGGACAGTGGATGAGAGATTGGGTTGAGAGATGCAGATCCAATGGTATCAATCTTATTAACGAAGGCCTGATGGCTAACGAAGGGCCCGGTGATGCGGATATTGCCAATTGCAAAGCGCTTGGCGCATCACTTAACTAAACTAGCCGTTTTACCATTATATATTTAACCTCCCTCTTTGCCAGAGGAAATAGCCGTACTTGAATTGAGTGGATTGAGATTACAAGCGTCTTGATTCGCTCTTTTCTTTTCCATTTTTGGGCAGATCTGATGAAAGGTCTGCCCTGCAGTGATATAATGAATAAAACATAAGGAGATTTTTGATGGGAAAGATATTATCATCGGCACATGTTCATACTACATTCTGTGACGGAAAAACACCTGCAGGAGAAATGGCTTCGAAGGCTTATGAGATGGGTTTTGTATCATTAGGTTTTACTTCGCATGCAGCGCAGACTTTTGACCCCGGATATTGTATAGAACCCTTGCGTGAAAAAGATTATATAAAAGAAATACTCGATATAAAAAATGAATACAAAGGACGCATGGCTGTTTATCTGGGGATAGAACGTGATTTATACAGTTGCAGCGATCCTTCGGATTACGAATATTTTATTGCGTCTGTTCACTATTTTGAAAAGCCCGACGGAACGTATGTAGGCATAGATGCGGATTCTCTTGAATTACAAAAATATGTTAATGAATATTGCGGCGGTGACGGTCTTGAAATGGCGAAGAGATATTTTTCGCTTGTAAGAGATTATGTTATCGAAACCAAACCTGCTATAATAGGACACTTTGATCTTGTCAGATACAATAATACAAAGCTTAAACTTTATGATGAAGATTCTGCAATATACAGAAATATGGCATTAGAGTCATTGCGTGCCATGGCAGAAACAAATGCCCTCCTGGAGGTTAATACCGGTGGGATCGGAAGAGGATATATGACGAGTCCTTACCCTGCGGTTTTTTTGCTGAAAGAATGGAAAGCGTGGGGTGGAGAAGTTATCGTTAATTCAGACTGTCATAATGCTTCACTGCTTGATGCGGGATATAAGCAGGCTGAAGAGATTCTTTTATCTCTTGGATATGACCATGCAGTCAGATTAAGCAGTGATCCTGAAAAGGGAATGTGGGAAAGGTTCTGTCTGAAATAGTTTATCAACCGGCTTTTATATGAATAAATATATCGATTTGGAGGAAACATTTTGAATATTGTATTAACAGGCATGCCGGCATCAGGGAAAAGTACGGTTGGCGTTATACTTGCAAAAGTTCTCGGCATGAATTTCATAGATACTGATTTAGTAATTCAAAAACGCGAAGATGCACTTTTACACGAGATAATAAAAACTAAAGGTGTGGAAGGCTTTCTTAAGTGTGAAGAAGATGCTGTCTTATCGATTGATACCGACAATTCGATAATTGCTACGGGAGGCAGTGTTGTATATTCCGAAAAAGGAATGAAACACCTTTCTGAAAACGGGAAAGTCGTATATCTCAAAGTAGATAAAAAAGAGTTGTTCTCCAGACTTAAAAATATTAACGAACGTGGAGTAGTGTTAAGAGACGGAGAGAGCCTCGAAGAAATGTATGATGAGAGAAGTGTACTGTATGAAAAGTATGCAGAAATCATTATAGATGAAACAAATGCTTCGATAGAAGATACTGTAGCAAAAATATGTAATAAAACGTAAAACTATATATTGAACAATAAAGAATAGTGTGTTATAAAATGATTGGCGGTTAAAGCGGACTAACTTTGACCGCCAATTAATAGTCGGACAAGTTAAGGGACGCTAACTTAATTAAAAGAGATTATTAACAGAGGGGGACGATATGGCAGGAACAATTATCACGGCTTCGATAGTTGCTATAGTGGTTGTTGTATCGATTATCGGTACTATGAGAAGAATAAAATACGGTTCCGCTTGTTGTGGTGAAAAAGAAACTGCTCCTTCGAAAGTTAAAGTAAGGGATAAGAATAAAAAGAATTATCCTTACAAATATATAGTCGGAGTAGACGGAATGCATTGCAGCGGATGTGTCAGAAAAATAGAAAACGAATTTAACAAAGAGGAAGGTATGTGGGCCAGAGCTGATCTCGAAAAAAGACAAGTCGTTCTGCTTAGTAAAAAAGAAGTTGAGCTGAGCGAGGCAAGGAATATCGTTTCAGAAGCCGGATTTACGATGCTTACTTCGGAGCTTATAGAAACATGTTGTGATTATACGCTGCTTATTGAGAAAGGCAGAGTCGGAAGTCTTAAAAAGGTTTAATATATGAAAGTTCGCAGTCTGTAAAGAGTGTGAACTTTTTTTAAAAGTATTTGCTAAATGGAATAAATGAAAATATAATGTAGTCGTATGTATTTCGATAAAGTCACAG
>CACZOG010000215.1 GCA_902782715.1 uncultured Lachnospiraceae bacterium
ACGGTACTGTAAATAATTGAATCCTTACATACGAAATTAGGATTATTGCCGAAATCAACATGTGTAAGGTTTCTGCTGGATACAAAAGGAACTCTTCCGAATTCACTTAATTCGGAATCAATTACAACACTTGCAAGATTGTCACAGTCCTCAAACGCATAATCTCCCAAAGATGTACATGCGCCGTGTATCTTGACATTTGCAAGTTCATCGCAGTTCTTAAATGTATACGGATCGATCTTTTTAACACCTGACATTTCAATTGAGAATATATCATTGTTAACAGCCATACCGGTGGCGGGATTTCCGTCTTTATCAAGTCCCGAGAATAAACCTTCTTTGATAGAAGTAATGCCGTCGGGAAGAACAGGCTTCTTAACAGCGTAGTAAAAATCCTTAACATTCTGAGGCGTAGAATCATCGGGAACATTATCGTTATTAATAAGATTATAAACTGCGGCAGCCGCTGTCTGATTCTCAAGGCTCATATATGCTCTGTCTTTAAAATCAGAAGTGTTTATATTTGATCTGGTGGGAACTTCGATAAGTTCGTTTTCGCCGGTTGTAGAATTGTATTTAACCGTAAAGTTGGTAGGCCAGCCGGTATAGAAAGTGATATATGCTTCAGGCTGAGTTCCGTTATTGATATTGTTATTCGGATTCATGGCATACTCAAACGGAGCACTGCCTTTTCTTGCAGCACCTGTAAAAGTGAGTGAAGCTGTTGTACCGGGTCCTCCGTCCTTACATTCGGGGCCTGTTATCTGAGTATCAAAAGCACCTTCTCCGATAAATGATACATTTATGGGTTCGGTAAAAATCACATCGGTAAGGTTATGACATCCCTTAAAAGCTCCGGCCTGAATCTCGGTTATATTCGAAGGAATGGTGACTTTTTTAAGAGAACAATTGTTGGCAAACGAATCACTTCCTATGGATGTGATTCCGTAAGGTCCAATCTTATTGGGGATGTTAACTATCGTAACATCTTCTCCCATGGAGAAATAAACAAGTTCATTCTGATTGTTAACTCTGAATACAACCTTAGTCTTATCGTTTGAAGTATCCTCCTGTGTGACTTTCTCGTATATTTCCTCATTAAGGTATTTAAATGCAATCGAATTTGCGGTTGCCTGTTCGTGAAGTTCTTTATCTTTTACGCCTTCAAAGTAAAATTCTTCAGGAAGCTGATCTTTAAAATCCTCGAAAGAAAATGTTGAGGAATCGGACATTTTCATATTGGGATTAGACATGGTTATATGTTTAAGCGATTTGCATCCTTCAAATATTGAAATGTCTAAATCAGGATATGTTGCATTACCATTAGAATCAACTCTTTCATTAGTAAAACTATTAGGGAATTCAATTTCTTTTAAACTTACGCAATCTTTAAACGCATTATTTCCGACTGTCTTCAATAACATATTTTTCCCTGGGATGTCTAAAATACATTCTTCCAAAGAAGAACATTTTTCAAAGCATGAATCTCCTATCTTTTTAACTCCAATAGGTAACGAAAATGATTTTAGACCTTGACAATTATAAAATGCTCCTTCGCCAATAACTGGCATATTGGCATTTCCAGGTATAGTAACGCTATTAAGATTAATACAATCAGCAAAAGAATAATTTCCTAAAGTATTTAGGCCATCACCAAACTGTACACTTGCCAAACTGGAACATCCTTTAAAAGCATTATTTCCAACACCAATTAAATCGTTACCAATGGTCAAATTAACTATATTTTGTGCTCTTGTAAAAATCCCGCCTTTGGCAGTATCATAATCTTCAATATCCCAGCCGGTTGCAGTTGCAGTTGCGGATTGATTAGCAATATATTTAACCGATGCGTTTTTCATTCTTTTATGAACATCGTCCAAACATAGTTTATAATCTGAACCATCTAAATAAAATAATTCATCTTCATCGCCATCGCCATTTTCATCTATGCACCATTTATCGATAGAATTATATGTACAAGGAGAATAATCTTTGAAAACTTTTATTGTCTTTAATTCTTTTTTAAAAGCCTGTATAGGATTATTGTTTGAATCAAGTAATATTTGACCATTGTCATCGGTTTCATAAGTTATAGCGCCATTTTCGTCAAGTAAAGGTATTTTTTGACCATTTTCATCAAGAACAAACTCATATGAATCCTGATCTACGTAAGTCTTATAATACAAAGGCTCATTGCTCATTGAAACAGCAACATAGCCATAATTTGTTCCGCCGGAATTATATTCTTTTAAATATGCATCAACTGTATCGGGAATAGTTAAATTGCCTCCAGGTAGAGAACGTTCAAAATCAAAGCCACAAATAACGGCAACTTTTACTCCACTGTTATTATTGACATAAGCAAACTGAAACAAACCATCACCAGTAGTATAAATGGTATCAGTAGCTTCAATTTTAGGAACAGTATTTTCGCTTTCCTCAAGATAAACCTCTCCAACAGGGGTATAAGCATTAATATCTTTCTGAGGTAAGAACGCTACAACCACAGCGGCTATAAGGAAAAATACGGCCAGCGAAATACCGACTGTTCTTCTAAACTTTCTCGATAATTTTCTTTTG
>CACZOG010000216.1 GCA_902782715.1 uncultured Lachnospiraceae bacterium
ATGCTCACTATAAAACATATCCAAACGGACGGAATATTGTGAGCTTGTAATGTATTTACAAGTGCATCTCTTATTGCTGTCATGTTTACCTACTCGCCGATGCGAGTCCTTTCATCTGATTATTTTATGATTTCCTTAAGTGCTTCAAACAATGCCTTCATCTCCTCGTCTGTACCGATGGAGATCCTTAAATAATTGTCTATTCTCTCGATACTGAAATGACGGACCAGAATGCTCCTTTCTCTTAAAGCAGCATAAATATCGTTTGCGTTGTATTCAGGATGTGTTACGAAAACAAAGTTTGCTTTTGATTCCGGAAATACGAAACCGAGTTTCTTAAATTCCTCAACACTCCACTCTCTGGTCTTTATAACCTTTTCGCAGCACTCTTTAAAATAATCTTCATCCTTTAAAACTGCTGCCGCAACTCTGAGTGACGGTTCATTCATGGTATAAGAGTTGATTGAGAACTTAACGGCTTTGATCTTTGCGATAAGCTCGGGATTCGCAAATGCCATTCCGATACGAAGTCCCGCAAGATTTCTTGACTTTGAATATGTCTGCGTAACTATGAGATTATCGTACTTGTCTATAAGTTTAACCGCAGATTCACCGCCGAAATCGATATAAGCCTCATCTACTATAACTACCGAATCCCTGTTGAATTTAAGCACTTCTTCTATCTTTTCGAGAGGGAGAATCTCACCTGTAGGAGCATTGGGATTTGCGATCACGATTCCGCCGTTTTCTTTTCTGTAATCATTTATGTCTATGGAAAGATCATCTTTTACGGGAATGAGTTCTTTCTTAAAACCGCAGAAATCAGCCCATACTTCATAAAATGAATATGTTATGTCGGCAAAGAGAACCGGTTTGTCTGAATGGAAGAATGTTGTAAAAAGAACAAATATCACATCATCCGAACCGACACCCGTAAAGATCTTGTCGGGTGACATATTCATGTATTCGCTCAATGCATCTCTTAATGCATCGCAGTCGGGTTTCGGATATCTTCTTAAACTGTCATAATCCTCAGCCAGTTTTTCAAGTGCTTCCTTTGCAAGTTTTGAGGGCGGATAAGGATTCTCGTTGGTATTTAATTTTATAAGATTGTTGATCTTGGGCTGCTCACCGGGTACATAGGGAGTAACCTCTTTTACATATTCTCTCCAGTTCATATATGTCTCCGTCTTTTTTCATAAAACACCGCATTAGAATTTTTCGTGACAGTAAATGCATCCGAATGAATTCTTTTTCTGTTCCCTTCCGCAGAAAGGGCATGTTACCATACCGGTCGTATCTGTCGGCTGTTCTTTCTTTTCTGTCGATGATGTTTCTTTTACGGTAATGTTTACAGGATTTGCAGCAACCGATTCATTTTTACCTAAATGAATCAGTTTTATTACAAGACCTGCACTGAGCACGAAAAAACCTGCTATGAAGGACAACATACAAAATATAACTATCAGTGCCATTGCCAAACCGGCATCATAGAAATAACTTCCGTAAAACATCATAAGACAAATGAAACCTACAACTAATGAAAGGCCCATAATCGTTGCACCGATCGCTATCGTATTGTTTCCTTCCGGTCTTCCCATAACATCCCCCCTATAAGCAGTTATCGTGTTATGTCATTAAGACTATTTAAAATATTTAACACCGGATTCGAAGATCTTTAGATCCTGCTCACCGTAGATGTTGATCGCAACACCTCTGTCACGACGTTCAGCATGTGCCATCTTACCGAATACACGGCCGTCGGGTGATGTGATACCTTCGATCGATTCGAATGATCCGTTGATGTTGTATTCTTCATCCATCGATACATTACCGTCGTTGTCACAGTATCTTGTGGCAACCTGACCGTTTGCAAAGAGTTTTTCGATAACATCCTTAGGTGCTACGAAACGTCCTTCGCCGTGTGATGCGGGTGATGTATATACACCGTCGAGTTCTGCAAGCTGTAACCAGGGTGATTTGTTGGAAACAACCTTGGTGTAAGCCATCTTGGAGATGTGACGGTTGATCGTATTGAATGTAAGTGTTGCGGAATTTTCATCCTGTCCCGTGATCTTTCCGTTAGGTACAAGGCCGAGTTTGATAAGTGCCTGGAAACCGTTACAGATACCGAGTGCAAGACCGTCTCTTTCATCAAGCAGTTTAGTAACCGCTTCCTTGATAGCTTCGTTCTGGAATGCCGTAGCAAAGAACTTAGCTGAACCGTCGGGTTCGTCACCTGCCGAGAATCCGCCGGGGAACATGATTATCTGTGCGTTGTTTATCTCTTTTACATATTCATCAATGCTTTCCTTGATCATTGAAGATGTAAGGTTTCTGAATATTCTCGTTGTGGCTGTTGCGCCTGCTCTCTCGAACGCTCTTGCAGAATCGTATTCACAGTTGGTTCCGGGGAATACGGGAATGAATACATGGGGCTTTGCAACTTTGTTCTTGCAGATGTATACGCTTTCTGCCTTGTATGCAGGTCTGTCAAGCTTTGTATAATCTTCTGTCACTCTTGAATGGAATACTTTCTCAAGAGGTTTCTTAAAGCTTGCAAGTACTTCGTCGTAAGCAACCTTTACTCCCTGAACATCGAAATCTTTGTCTGTAACTTCACCGATATATTCAGCAAATTCATTATCGACTTTATCAGTCATTTCACATACGATGCTGCCCATTTCGTTTGAGAAAAGTGCTTTTGCATCATTAGCAGCGACCTTAACTCCCAAAGCATTACCGAATGCCATCTTTGAAAGTGCGGGAACGATACCATGAGCATCACATACGTATGCAGATACGATCTTTCCTTCTTTTATGAACTTGCTTACATCGTCATAAAGCTTAAGTGTTTTATCAAATACGGGTAAAGACTTGTCATCTTTTGGAATTCTGAAGATGGCAAGGTAATTGCCCGCTTTCTTAAGTTCAGGTGTAACAACATCTTTTTCTTTTGCAACATCAACAGCAAATGAAACAAGTGTGGGAGGAACATCTATATCCTGAAACGTTCCTGACATTGAGTCCTTACCGCCGATCGAAGGAAGGCCGTATTCCATCTGTGCCTTGAATGCACCGAGGAGTGCTGCGAAAGGCTGGCTCCATCTTGAAGGAACTTCACTCATTCTTCTAAAGTATTCCTGGAATGTGAATCTTATCTTGCTTACATCACCGCCGGCTGCGCAGATCTTACTCATGGACTCAGTTACCGCATAAATAGCACCATGGTAAGGCGACCATGTGGAAAGATAAGGATCGAAGCCGTAGCTCATCATTGTAACGGCATCGGATTTGCCCTTCATTACGGGAACCTTTGCAACCATCGTCTGAACTTCGGTAAGCTGATTCTTTCCGCCGTAAGGCATAAGAACCGTACCTGCACCGATCGATGAGTCAAACATTTCCACAAGGCCCTTCTGTGAGCATGTATTAAGGTCTGAAACACTGTCGATCACTGCTGCTTTTATATCATTTGCCGAAAGGTCTTTGTCAACCTTTGCGTTTGCGATCTTTTCAAAATAGTTGTCTGCCTTAACGGGTGATTCAACTTCAACATCTGTTTCCTGATGAGCACCGTTGGTGTTAAGGAATTCTCTCTTGATGTTAACGATCTCTTTGCCTCTCCATACGAGAACAAGTCTGGGTTCTTCGGTAACATCGGCAACCTTGATGGCTTCGAGGTTTTCTTCCTCTGCATATTTAAGGAACTGATCAAGATCTTTGGGATCGAGAACAACTACCATTCTTTCCTGTGATTCGGAAATGGAAAGTTCTGTTCCGTCAAGACCTTCGTATTTCTTGGGTACAAGGTCAAGGTTTACTCTTA
>CACZOG010000217.1 GCA_902782715.1 uncultured Lachnospiraceae bacterium
ATATGCTTCTTTTCCTGACTGATGGGTATCCAGTCGGCACCCGACGAAAGGGATATTCTGAAAAAGTCGCTTAACGCACTGGTTAAGAAAATAACCTCGTCCTTTTCACCCGCTTCCGCCTTCCATACGATCGCATCAAGCGTATTGTAAAGGAAATGAGGATTTATCTGCGCCTGAAGGGTTCTAAGCTCCGCCTTTCGTAAGTTTCTCGCATCGCGGTCGCTCTTTTTTACCATGGTCTCGAGTCTGTCCGCCATGGTGTTAACCTGCTTGGTAAGGTTTCTTAATTCCGTAACTTCCGTTTCGGTAAGTCTCGCATCCAGTGTTCCGTCCGCAAGTTTCTCGGTAACTTCCTCGAGTCTTTCAATAGGACCTCTTACAAATGCGGCGGTTCTTTTCATAGAGCGGTTTCTTTCGAGCAAAGCTATGACAACGATCAAAACCTCTGCAACAGCCGTTGCGATAATGATGATCATAAGGCTTACTGACATTCTTGCAGTCGACTGGATCTCCTGTGCGATATAGTCGTTAAGCATGCTGTCAACGAGATCCGCAACACTTCTTAACTCCCTTAAAACATCTTCGTTTTCGACAACCGGAACCTGGTCGTAAATGTTTTTTCTTATCTTATTAACGTAGTTCTCGAGTGTATCCATGGTTCTGGATGCAACGATGAGAGAGAGCCTGTTTTCCTCGGTCGTGCTGTCCGCAACCGAATCTATGGTGTCTTCAACCTCGTGAATAAGATCATATATATTGCTGTCTTTAAAAGTCTCGCTTCCGGATACGATGTTCCATGCTTTTCCGGTAATGTCATCGACTACAACCGTCTTAAGATTCGCGATCGTTTCCATTCTCTCGATGGCGCTGTGATATTTCCATGCATATAAAAGCATCAAAACAAGACTGATTATAATGGGGATTACCAGCATTAAAACCAGTCTGTGACTTAGATCGTTTATTCGTCCGAGGATACTTTTTTCTTTTTTGATCTTTTCCATCTTTTATCCTCAATAGCCTCTCGGACCTATCTCCGATAAGTTCATTTCATCGGAAAATACTTTTTCTTCAGGATGGATCACGCCTTCAACCTTTTCACCCGCTTTTAATCTGATGGCAGTCTCCATAACCTCTTTGCCGAGTTTGGGAGTACACTCAACCACGCAGTTGATCTTTCCCTGCTTAAGAACGTCTATGGCTTCCTGACCGCCGTCGATGGAAATGATGATGATATCTTTTCCGGGAACAAGACCTGCCTTCTCGATCTCGGGAAGTGCGCCCAAAGTCATTTCATCGTTATGTGAGTAAACGACATCTATTTCATCTCCGTATTCTTCAAGGAGCGATCTCATGCATTCCTCGCCGCGGCTTTTAATGAAGTCGCCGTCGATGCTCTCGAGGATCTCCATTCTCTCATCGCCCGCGATCGCATCCGCAAATCCTGCCTGACGCTGACGCATCGGAGTCGAATTGTCGGTACCTGTTATCTCAACTATATTTAAATGCTCAAGTCCGAGGCTGTCTGCCTTTCTGATGAGATATTCTCCTGCCATAACGCCTTCTTTGTAAAAGTCGGCTCCTATGAGACAAGTAGTCAGATCCTCTTCTTCGGTACTTATGTCTCTGTCAACCAAAATAACGGGAATGCCTGCCTCTTTGGCTTCCATTAAAACATTGTCCCACCCGTCTTCTACAATGGGTGAAAAAGCTATGACATCAACCTGATATGCTATGAATCTTCTTATAGCCGCGATCTGGTTTTCCTGCTTCTGATTCGCATTCTCAAACATTAAGGATACGCCGTAATTCTCGGCCTGTTCTTCGATATCGCGTGTATTTCCGAGTCGCCATGCACTCTCGGAACCTATCTGCGAGAAACCCAAAAGCAGACTCGGCTCTCCTTTTTTGCCCGAATCGGCCTGACAACCCGCAAGCACAAAAACCGTCATTACGAAACATAATAATATACTTAAAGTCTTCTTCATTGATCTGACCCCCGATGCATTATACATCATTTTCATTGTCATCCTTAATTCTATCATATTGAAAAGTTAAAACTCAAACAAAAAATCCCTGTAATGCATTTAAGCGTTACAGGGATCTGTCTTTTACATATTTTTAAATTAATGTTTCTTCCACATCGGAGGAATGAAAAGAAGCAAAATGGGATAAAGCTCAAGTCTTCCTGCCAGCATGTCAAAGATAAAGACTATCTTGGATAAATAATTAAATCCTGCGTAATTGCCTGTCGCTCCGACTACTTCAAAGCCCGGTCCGACATTGTTCATCGTTGCCAGAACAGATGTGAAATTCGTAACCATATCATACTTGTCAATGGAAATGATGAATACGGATCCGAAATAAATAAACGCAAACAGAACGCAGTATACGCAGACACTTTTTACGACGTTTTTGTCGATCGTATGATCATCCATTCCCACGGCTCTTACGCTTCTCGGATGAATAAAAGAATTGATCTC
>CACZOG010000218.1 GCA_902782715.1 uncultured Lachnospiraceae bacterium
AATAAAACCACGAATGAATTTACCAAAGACATTCGAACGGTTTTATCATATATGCCTTATGCGGAGATACTTTTCGTATCGGCGGAGACAGGACAGAGACTTTCGAAACTCTTCGAAACCATCGATGCGGTTATGGAAAATCATGCCATGAGAGTTCAGACCGGTGTCCTTAACGAGATCATGGTTGAAGCGGTTGCGATGCAGCAGCCTCCGACCGATAAGGGTAAGAGACTTAAACTTTTCTATATCACACAGGTTGCGGTTAAGCCTCCGACATTCGTCATATTCGTTAACGACAAGGAACTTATGCATTTCTCCTATACGAGATATATAGAGAATAAGATAAGGGATACGTTTGGATTCAGAGGAACGCCTCTTAAATTCATTATCAGAGAGCGTCAGGAAGATAAATAAATCTTTTTTAGGAATCCATTAATCTTTAAGGTTTTTTTAAGAATAAAAAAATATAATAAGCATCAATAAAATATTTTATGTGATGAAAGGGAAAACCGAAAATGAGTAAAATAGCTGTATTGGGAGCAGGAAGCTGGGGCATTGCTTTAGCGAAGCTTCTTTACAATAACAAAAATGAAGTTACCGTTTGGTCCGCGCTTGATGAAGAGATCAAAATGCTTAACGAGAAAAGGGAGCATGTGGACAAGCTGCCCGGAGTAAAACTTCCGGATGACATGTATTTCACATCCAACCTTGAGGAAGCCGTAAAAGACAAAGAAGTTCTTATAATGGCTGTTCCTTCTCCTTTTGTTAAATCCACATCGGCTTCTTTAAAAGAATTCTATAAAGAAGGACAAATCATCGTAAATGTTGCCAAAGGTATCGAAGGAGATACTTTAAAAACTCTTTCCGAAGTTATCGAGCGTGAGATACCCGGTTCTACTGTCGCAGTTCTTTCGGGACCTTCACATGCCGAGGAAGTAGGTAAAGGCGTACCGACAACGATTGTAGTTGCAACAAGGAAAAAAGAAACTGCCATTTTCTTACAGAATCTTTTCATGAGTGAAGTTTTCAGAGTATATACTTCACCCGATGTAAAGGGCGTGGAGATCGGAGCCGCTCTTAAAAACGTTATCGCTCTTGCTGCAGGTATAGCAGACGGACTCGGATACGGGGACAATACCAAGGCTGCACTTATCACAAGAGGTATGGCTGAGATCTCAAGACTCGGCAAGGCAATGGGCGGAAGACCTGAAACATTTTACGGTTTATCGGGTATCGGCGATCTTATTGTAACCTGTGCAAGTATGCATTCGAGAAACAGAAGAGCAGGTATTCTTCTGGCTCAGGGTAAGACCTTAAAAGAAGCGCAGGACGAGATCAAGATGGTCATCGAAGGTGCCAACTGTGCTAAGGCTGCTCTGGCTCTTTCCGAAAAATACGATGTCTGCATGCCTATTGTTTCCGAAGTAAACAAGATTCTTTTTGAAAACAAGCCCGCTAAAGACGTGGTTAACGATCTTATGTTAAGAGATGCAAGGATCGAGATAAAAGCGGACGAGTGGAAATAAATTTTGGAGGTTACGATTATGGGTAAGGTATACGACAAATTAACTAAATGTTTAGAGTGTGTCAGAAAACAGACCGACTTTGTTCCCAAGGTTGCGATAGTTCTCGGTTCGGGACTCGGCAACTATGCGGATAACATCAAAGTTGAATGTGAAATAGATTATTCTTCGATAGAAGGATTTCCCGTATCAACCGTTCCGGGACATGCGGGAAAATTCATATTCGGATATGTTGACGAAGTTCCCGTTGTCTGCATGAAGGGAAGAGTACATTACTACGAAGGTTACGATATTTCGGATGTTGTTCTTCCTATCCGACTTATGGGACTTCTCGGAGCTAAGATATTATTCCTGACCAATGCTTCGGGCGGAATCAACAAGAACTTCAAAGCAGGCGATTTCATGATGATCACGGATCATATCGCAGCTTTATTCCCCAATCCTTTAATAGGACCGAATGTAGACGAACTCGGAACACGTTTCCCCGATATGAGTCACGTATATGACGAGGATCTTCAGGATATCATAAGAAGCTCTGCTAAAGAACTTAACATCGACCTTAAGGAAGGTGTTTATGTTCAGCTTACCGGACCTTCCTTCGAGTCTCCCGCCGATGTTAAGATGCTTGGGATCTTAGGCGCCGATGCTGTCGGAATGAGTACCGTATGTGAAGCGATCGTTGCAAACCATATGGGACTTAAGATATGTGGTATTTCCTGTGTTTGTAACCTGGCTGCAGGCATTTCACCCAGACCTCTTACACATGAAGAAGTACAGCAGGCCGGCAAAGATGCCGCTCCCAAATTCGAAAAACTTGTTTCTCTTTGCGTAAAAAGGATGCTTGATATTTAATGGACATAATTATACTGATTTCTTTTATTGTTCTGGCTCTCGTCGGCGCTGTCATTATTAACGCCGTATCCAACAAAAAAAGAATTAAAATTTTTATTCAGAGATTAAAAAACAGTTTCGGCACTTTTGAAAGAAAAGAAGCCGATCCCGAAAAAAGGTCTTCGTACAGAGGGTATTTCAGAAAACATTCCGAAGATGAAGGCTTTTTTATAGATGAAATAACATGGAACGATGCCGAGGGCGAGACACTATATACTTCAATAAACAAGTGTTATTCGTCCTGCGGCGACGAATTTTTATATTATTCTTTAAGACATATTGATTCCGAACTTTCCGAAGAGAAGATGAACCGATATGTTTCACAGACGGATTCGATCATAGCTGACGAGGATACGAGGCTTAAACTTCAGCTTAAGTTTGCTACGCTAGGAAAAACGGGCAAGTATTCAGTTTATGACTATATTTCGTTTCTTTCCGATGTAAAGAAGATCCCTCTTTTTGTATTCTACCTTATATGGCTCGGATATGCGGCGGCAATAGCATCATTGTTTTTCAATGTTACGCTCGGCGTCTGCCTTATCATATTCTGGATGGTTGTCTGTGCGATATTTTCATTTGCGCAGAGAAGAAATGTGGAGAAATACCTCTCATCCTTTGAGTATATTGTAAGAACGCTGATCACTTGCGATAAGATCGTTGCGATGAAAGTGCCTTTTTACGAGGAAGAGAATGAAAGACTTTCCGAATTAAGAAAAGACTTAAAAGGCATCAAAACTTCATATCTTTCTTTTATAAAGCAGTCAAACCGTCAGGGAATTGCGGATATAGCGAGCGGTATGGCGTCTTTGATGAACTCTTTTACGCTTCTTGACATTTTCTTTTTCCATAAGATGTTAAAATATGTAATTGATAACGAAGCGTCTTATGATAAGATCTTTGCGATCTTGGGAAAGATGGAAAGCCAGATCTCTGTTGCCAATCTTAAGGCTTCATTTGAAAATACCTGCGTTCCGGTATTCGAAGACAAAGAGATCGTTAAAGCCGATGGCATGATCCATCCTCTCGTCAAAGACTGCGTGGAGAATTCCTTCGAAGAGAAGAGAGGTATGCTCATTACAGGCTCGAACGCTTCCGGTAAATCAACATTTTTAAGAAGCGTTCTTGTAAATGCGATCCTTTCCGAAACCGTATATGTGGCATGTGCCAAAGAATTTAAGATGAAGTACTGCGAGCTGTATTCTTCGATGTCTTTAAAAGATTCGCTTGAGACGGGCGAGAGTTACTACATGGCCGAGATCAACTCTATCAAGAGGATTTTAAATGCAAAAGAGAACGGAAAGTTCATTCTCTGTTTCCTTGATGAAGTTCTTCGAGGAACGAACACAGTCGAAAGAGTTGCGGCAGCTACAGAAATACTCAGATATCTTTCGGGTGAGAATATCATTACGATCGCGGCAACGCATGATATCGAACTTACATATCTTCTTGAAAAAGACTATGACAATTATTTCTTCAGAGAGGAAATAACAAAAGATAACGAAAAAGAGGACATTTATTTTTCATATAAGATAAAAAGCGGAAGATCGGATACGAGAAACGCTTTGCTCTTACTTAAGATCATGGGTTATCCGAAAGAGGTTTACGAAGAAGCAGAAGCTCTTTCGAAAGGTTTTGTAAATACGGGGAAATGGCAGAATGATGAAGGTTAAGATCTATTCGGACGGAGCCTGTAAGGGCAATCCCGACGGACCGGGCGGTTACGGGACCCTTATGCAGTATGTCGACAAAGACAATAAACTCCATGAGAAGGAATTCTGTGCGGGATATAAAGCGACTACCAACAACAGAATGGAACTTATGGGAGTGATCACGGGATTTGAAGCATTAAAGACCAAATGTGAGGTTGAGGTTATCTCCGATTCAAAATATGTCTGCGATGCTTTTAATCAGAGATGGATTTATTCCTGGATGAAAAACGGCTGGAAAAAGTCAAATAAGGAACCCGTTAAAAACAGGGAATTATGGGAAAGACTCCTTAAGGCCATGGAAGGCCATAACGTTACTTTTTCATGGATTAAAGGACATGCAGGACACAGGGAAAACGAACGCTGTGATTTCCTTGCTTCAACTTCCGCCAAAGGCAGTGAACTCCTTGACGATGACGGTAAATCAATGATATGATATAAGGTGTTTTGGAGGATAAATATGTTTACAGCTTTTTTATCATCATTATTAAGTTATTTGCTTGTATTTGCCGTGTTTATTTTGGTAATCGCGCTGGCTCTTTTTATAGGGATTTCAGCACGTATTATTTTAAATAAAAAGAATGCTAAAAAAAGTGACTGATGTATTTAAGGAGGGTTTTGAACATGCAGAAAAAATTAAGTGCTTCAATGATTATCTTTTTATCGGCAATCGCTGTGTTTGCGGCCTGGTATTCATTCCCCGCAATCGTTATGATCACGATTCCCGTTATTCTTCTTTGTGAAGAAGAAAATGTTAAGAAGAATGTATTAAACGCTTTCTTCTACGCTTTGATCTTCATAGTTGTTAATATGGTACTCGGAAAACTTTCTTCATGGTACACGGGATTCCTCTTTAAACTCTGGAGATGGGATTGGGTTGCATTCTTCAATGACAAGTGGTATGACGTTACAACGAAACTGGATATCGCATTTTATTTAATGAAGATCCTTGATTTCGTTAAATTCGTTTTGATGGTAGTCTTTGTTATCATTGCTATCAAGGGCAGCGAGGTTAAGATTCCCATAGCCAACTCACTTGCATGCAAGGTTCTCGGACTTGTTGCTCCCAAGGCTGAAAAAGCTGCAAAGGAAGACAAGAAGGAAGAGAAGAAAGAGGAAAAGGCTGAAGAGAAGGAAGAAAATCCTCTTACAAGCGACAAAGCTACTTTAACAGAGATTCCTAAAGAATAATTTTTCAAAAGAAAATATATCGATTACTAAGTGGGGGATTACGTCTCCCACTTATGTTTTTGAATAGAGATTATAAATTATCACAGTTTTTTAACAAATAGGTGTTAAAAAATAAAAGGATAAAATGTTACACGGAGGCTTTAATATGATTAAGGTTCAGGGATTATCGAAAATTTATGGTGAAAACATCGCTGTTGACGATATTTCGTTTGAAGTAAAAGAAGGTCATATCTATGGTTTCTTGGGCCCTAACGGTGCGGGCAAATCAACAACCATGAATATCATAACGGGATATATTTCGCCGACATACGGTACAGTTGAAGTGAACGGTTATTTAATGGGAAAGGATACTCTCAAAGCCAAGAAGAGCATCGGATATCTTCCTGAGATCCCGCCTTTGTATCCCGATATGAATGTAAAGGAATATCTTACATTCGTTGCCAGGATAAAGGGTGTTCCCGGCAGTGAGAGAGAGGCAGAGATAAACAGGGTCATGGAAGCCACGGCCATTAAGGATATGGCTAAAAGACTTATAAAACATCTCTCCAAAGGTTATAAGCAGAGAGTCGGAATCGCTCAGGCAATCCTCGGAAATCCCGAGATAATCATCCTTGACGAGCCTACCGTAGGTCTCGATCCCGAACAGATCATTGAAGTCAGAACACTGATCAAATCGTTAAAAGGCGAACATACGGTTATCCTTTCTTCGCATATTCTTTCTGAGATAAGCGCAACATGCGATGAAGTTCTTGTAATTGCTAACGGAAGAATGGTTGCATGCGATACAACGGATAATCTTCTTAAGAATCATAAATCCGTTAAGACAATTAAACTTAACGTTAAGGGAGATAAAGACAAGACAGAGGAAGTTCTTAATTCAATTGAAGCGCTTGAAGAAGTCAAATTCATCGAAAACAAGGGCGAAAGCAATGTTTTCGAGGTGTCATGCGATCCCGTAAAGGATTTACGAGAGGACATTTCCTTTGCACTTTCGGATGCAAGACTTCTTATCCTTGAAATGAATGAAGAAACATCCTCACTCGAAGATATCTATCTTACACTTGTCAAGGAAGCTGACGAGCAGTACGCGGCTGAGATGAAAGCCATCAGCGAAGGAGCAGACCTTGATGAAGTGTTTGCTGATAAAGACGATGATCCTGAAGACGAGAAAACAGAATCCGCAGAAGATTCAAAAGAGGAAAACGAATCCGAGGAAGATTCAAAAGAAGATTCTAAGGAGGAAGAGTAATTATGACAGCCATATTTTTAAAAGAAATCAGATCGTATTTTAAATCACTTTTCGGTTGGTTATATCTTGCGGCATTTACATTCTTCGCAAGTCTTTACTTTATAGGTAACAATATTCAATACGGTTCACCTTATATTTCAGAAACGCTTTCGATGATGGTGATCGTACTTATATTCATTCTTCCTCTTCTTACAATGAGAATAATTGCGGAAGAAAAGAAGCAGAAAACCGACCAGTTCCTTATAACTGCACCCATACCTCTTTATAAGGTAATACTCGGCAAGTTCTTTGCACTTAGTGCGATAATGCTTCTTTCGACATTTATAGTCGGACTCGGTGCGGGCGTAATGGCTATTTACGGAAGCATTCCTGTTTGGGAAACAGTTTTTTCGCTTTTGGGATTCTTCCTTTTCGGCTGTGAATGCATAGCGATAGGCATGTTCTTATCCAGTGTTACGGAGCATCAGTTCATTGCGGCTATTTTCACATATGCCGTTTATATCTTTACGCTTCTTGTTCCTGGATTCTGCAGCTTCATCCTCGGATCCGACAAGATGTTTTCAAAGGTGATAAATGTATTTGACATATATGCACCTTTTAACGGGATAATGACCGGTGTTGTCGATCTGAATGATCTTCTTTACATTTTCTCCGTAATTGCGATCTTCCTTATTCTTACGTATAAAGTTTTCGCAAGGAATTCGGTTCAGATCTCCGCCATGGGACGCAATAGATTCTTCTTTTCGAATCTTTTATGGATCGTTATAATCGCAGCCATTATCGGAGCAAATTTCGGATGTAAATACATCCCCACCAAATACACGGAATTTGATGTTACAAAGAACGGTTATTACAAAATTACCGACGATACAAAAGAATTACTTAAGAGTCTTGATGAAGATGTAACGATATATGTTATTTCTACAAAAGCAGGAGTTGATGAAACGGTTAAGCATTATCTTGATTCATATGACTCGGAATCAAAGCATATCAAGATCGAATTTAAGCCGCCTGTAGAATTCCCGACATTCTATACACAGTATACCGATACGTCTTTGGATTACAGTTCGCTTATTCTTACAATGGGAGACGAATCCAGGGTTATCCCGTATAATGATATGTTCGAATACACATACAATGCTTCCTACGGCAGTTATGCTGTTTCGGGATATGATGTTGAAGGACAGATCACCGCAGCGATCAATTCCATGATCTACGGAGATAATAAGGTTAAGGTTTACTGCCTTACCGGACATGGTGAGGCGGAGATCCCTGCTTATATAACTGATAAAATGAAAAAGGGCAATTATATATTCGAGGATTTATATCTTTACGGCGAAGATGTTCCCGAAGACTGTAACATCCTTATCATCAACGGACCTCAGTCTGATCTTAGCAAAGAAGAAGTGGCTGCATTGGCTAAATATTCCAAGGCCGGCGGAAATCTTATAATGATGGCTTCCATGGATATGCAGCAATGCTACAATTACGATGGTTTTATCGAAACATTTGATGTTGATCTGACAGACGGAACGGTTATTGAAAACGATTACAGATATCTTGTTTCGATAGGAAATGGTGTTGATCCTGCAGCTATTCTTGTTGAGCCCGATTACGCTTCTCCGTATATAACAGGTTCAAATAAGAAAAACTTCATTTATTTTTCAAGAGGAATCACATATGACTGGGATAATATCCCCGCAGATACCAGCATCAGCGATATTTTCTTATCAAGTGATATTGCCTATGACAAGAACATGAGCGAAGGAGTAGATTATAGTTCGGATGAAAACAGTACAAACGGACCTTTCCGCCTCGGAGTACTTGTCAGAAAATACTCTGCAGAAAGCGGCAAAGATTCCAATACGGTCATCATCGGTTCACCTGCATTCTTATATGAAGATTTCGATCTGATAGTATCTAGAGGTAATTCGGATCTGGTGATCGAGATGCTTAAGAGTATGGTGGATAACTCGGTAGTTACGACTATCCCCGTAAAACACCTTACATATGACTATATAACCGTAAGTCAGGGCATGATCTTATTCTATATCGTTATCTGCATGATAGCGATCCCTTTGAGCATGCTGATCGCCGGAATAGTTATAATGATTGTCAGAAGACTCAAGTAATTTGGGCTTTTGGTCACTTTTAACAAAAAATACAGTTTGTTCTTGAAATATAAAATCATTTCAAGTAAAATAGAAATGCTGAATAAATTTTGACAATTTTTTATCAATTGTCAATGATAATTAAATAAATCTAGGAGGATTTAAAAATGGCAGTAAAAGTTGCAATTAATGGTTTTGGCCGTATCGGTCGTCTTGCATTCAGA
>CACZOG010000219.1 GCA_902782715.1 uncultured Lachnospiraceae bacterium
TTCCCCAATTTAAACGGTGACGAAGCATATGTAAGGGTACATGATATTTATAAGGAGATCAAAAAACTCGAAGTTCCTTACGGCGAGGAAAAAGTATCGGTAACGATGACCTATGGTCTTACGGAATTCGACCTTGCCAAAAGGATAGAAGACAATATCAAAGAAGTTGATGAGAAACTCTACATGGGCAAACAATCCGGAAGGGATAAAATTGTTTATTAATCGCAGATAATATAAAACATAACGCGGAGGTAAAAATGGGAGCAAAAGAATTAATCGAAGAGGGTAAAGCATATCTTGGTATCGAATTCGGATCGACAAGGATCAAAGGTGTCGTTTGTGACGAGGCGGGCAATGTTCTCGCAATGGGCGGATTCGGCTGGGAAAACAGTTATAAAGACGGTGTCTGGACATATTCCGATGAGGAGATCTTTGCAGGACTTAAAGCATGTTACGCAGATGCCGCAAAAGATATAGAGAACAAATACGGGATCAAAGTCAAGAAATTCGCGGGCATCGGTATTTCCGCAATGATGCACGGATATCTTGCTTTTGATGCAGACAATAAACTTCTTGTTCCTTTCAGAACATGGAGAAACACCATCACGGGTGAGGCAGCAGAGAAACTTACCAAAGAATTCAATTACAACATTCCTCAGAGATGGAGCATTTCACATCTTTATCAGGCAATGCTCAATAAAGAAGAGCATGTAAAAGACATTGATTTCTTCACAACTCTTGCAGGTTACGTTCACTGGAAATTAACGGGCAGAAAGGTACTCGGAGTGGGCGATGCTTCGGGTATGTTCCCTATCGATATAAATACGGGCAATTACGATGAAAAGATGATCGCAAAATTCGATGTTCTTGCCAAGGAAACAGCTTTGGCAAAAGGTCTTAAGGAACTTCTTCCCGAAGTTTTAAATGCAGGTGAAAATGCAGGCTTCTTAACTGCAGAAGGCGCAGCACTTCTTGATGAGAGCGGCGTTCTGGAAGCAGGAATTCCCCTTTGTCCTCCCGAAGGCGATGCGGGAACCGGAATGGTTGCAACCAATTCGGTTAAGGTCAGAACGGGTAATATTTCCGCAGGTACAAGTGTATTTGCAATGGTCGTACTTGAGAAAGAACTCTCCAAAGTTTATCCCGAGATCGATCTTGTTACCACACCCGACGGCGCACTTGTAGGAATGGTTCACTGCAACAACTGTACATCCGAGATCAACAACTGGGTTAAGATCTTCAAAGAGTTCCAGGAACTCTTCGGAAATACTGTAGATATGAACGAACTTTTCACAAAGCTTTATTCCGTTTCTTTAGACGGAGATGCAGATTGCGGCGGAGTTCTTCTTTACAACTATCTTTCGGGTGAACCCGTTACCGGATTTGAAAAAGGTGCTCTGGTTCTTGCAAGAACGGCAGAGGATAATTTCTCACTTGCAAACCTTATGAGATCCAATCTTTATTCGGCTATGGCAACCCTTAAGGTCGGCCTCGATCTTATGTTAAAAGAAGAAGGCGTTAAGGTTGATGAAATGTGGGGCCACGGCGGATACTTTAAGACCAAAGGCGTGGGAACCAAGATCGCGGCAGCAGCTATCGATGCTCCCGTATCCGTAATGGAAACAGCTTCCGAAGGCGGCGCATGGGGTATCGCACTCCTTGCAGCTTTCATGGATAAAAAGAACGGAAAGACCTTATCCGAGTACTTATCGGATGTGATATTCAAAGACGCAAAATTCGAGAAATGCGCACCCGATGCCAAGGATGTGGCAGGCTTCGATGCGTACATCGAGAAGTATAAAAAAGGCCTCGCTATTGAGCGTGCGGCTGTAGACACATTATAGAACTTGAGCCGAGCCTTCCCCTTGAGGGGAAGGTGTCAGCGAAGCTGACGGATGAGGTGTAGAAGAAAGGCAAAAATATGTTAGAAGAATTAAAACAGAAAGTTTACGAAGCAAACATGCTCCTGCCTAAGTACGGACTTGTAACATTTACCTGGGGAAATGTGAGTGCGATTGACAGAGAAAAGGGACTTTTCGTAATAAAGCCTTCGGGTGTCGATTACGATGTTATGAAGCCCGAAGATATGGTAGTTGTGGATCTTGAGGGAAATGTTGTTGAAGGAAGACTTAATCCTTCATCGGATACACCCACCCATCTTGAACTCTACAAAGGCTTTCCCGAGATCGGCGGAGTAGTACATACTCATTCCACATATGCGACAAGCTTCGCACAGTCGGGAAGAGACATTCCCTGCTACGGAACAACTCATGCGGATTATTTCTACGGAAACATTCCCTGTGTAAGAAACCTTACAAAGGAAGAGATAGACGAAGCTTACGAGCTTAATACCGGCAAACTTATCGTAGACGAATTCAAGAGGTTGAATATCGATCCCGATGCTGTTCCTGCAGTGCTTTGCAAGAACCACGGACCTTTCGCTTGGGGTAAGGATGCAAACAATGCGGTACATAATGCGGTTGTTCTGGAAGAAGTTGCAAAGATGGCACTTTTCACAGAACAGATAAACCACGAAGTTATCTCCGCTCCGCAGGAGTTACAGGATAAGCATTATTTCAGAAAACACGGCGCAAACGCATATTACGGACAGAAATAAAAAACTAAAACCCGAAGATCATTCTTCGGGTTTATTTTTTAAGAAATCACTGATAAAATAACCAATAAATCCAGATGTTTCAGACGTATCTTTATCATAAAAGAGATGATATCGGGAGGAATATACGTGAAGAATAAAATTTTAGTGTTTTTTGCAGTAATCATAAACGTCTTTTTACTTGCAGGCTGCACTAAAGCCACGAATACATATACATACGATGTGGAAAATATCGATCATTACGATTCTTTGTATATAACCCAAACCACGTATTATAAAGACAGGGTTGAGATCACTTTTAAGGGCACGAATTCGCTTGACGGCTATACGTTATATTCTCCGGACTTCACAGATTCCCGCGAGGTAACAAAGCGAAATAAGCTGATCATCTATGCAGATGATCCTTCAAAGATTCATTCGGTCATCGCAAAGGGTTCATGGATAGAGGTTTATTTCAGATACCTTGATTCCGACGAATATGCGACCATATGGCATACCTGGGCCGACGATATCGGCTGGACGGGTGAAAAGGGAGATAAGGATAAATACTATACACCACAAGAAAAGGATCTTCAGAGAAAAACAGCAAGCCAGATAGCAGTGCAAAAACAGTTAGCCGAGCAGGAAAGCAAGGATATTCTCGAAATCATAAAAGGCAGGTGGGTAAACGAAGACGGCTCATATTTTGATATCACCGAGGGCGACAGGGGCAGATGCCTGTTTTATTATGATGTTAAGGAAGATTATCTTAACGAGTTTTCAGGCATCAGTTTTTCATGGATCAGTGAGGATGAAAATAAAATTGACATGTATGAAAGACCCGAGGGCTGGGGAGCGTGGTACTCGTATGAAATAGAATTATCCGAAGACGGGAAATCATTTGATTATGATTCACAAACCTACTACTTTGCGGACGAAGCGGTCTGGGGCAGTGTGGATGTTGAGTATATTAATCCCGTAAGAGTTTTATTTAACAATGCGGATGAATGGAAAGTGACCAAAGCGCAGGACGAAGTTAAAGAAGCAGATGAGACTGACGAAGAAGAGTCTGAAAATGCTGAAACTGTCTGCAAATATGCAGTCACGGATCTCGACATGAACGGTCTTTCCGAAGTGCTTGTTTCGGGAATTTCAGAAGACGGTACATGTTTCCTTGAAGTCTATGAAGCCACAGAAGACGGAAGCATTGAAAAGAAAAAAACAGATGATACACTGTTACAGCCGGCTTTGTATAATGCCGAAGAACTGCGCTGCCTCTGTCTTTCAAACAGATATCAGGATGTGTACAAATATTATGTTGAGGGAAGAACAGATCACGACGAAGAAAGCTGTTTCATTCAGAATTATCTGATGTCTATACAGATCAATTCGTTAGTGCTTGAAAAATCCATATCACAGGAATCTACAGACGCTGAAAATGTCACATACTACAATGATAAAGACGAAGAAATAAGCGAGAAACAATATAATGAATACAAAAAGGGAATAGAGGGTGAATTTAACAAAACGATCAGGCTTTCATGGTTTGACGAGATCACCATAGAAAACATGGCACAGTCCATGGGAGTATTTTTAGAATCCATGAATTACGAGGAAGAGTAAAAGCACATAAAAGAAAGAGTATTAGTACTAATACTCTTTTTTTTATTTTGTTATATAATATATTTATATCGTTTTAGATTAATAAACGGATAAAAAAAGAGGGTGATTTTATTTATGAACAGAGTGACGGACGCAACGAAAAAGATCATACTTGCCGGGCTCGGAAGCATAGATGAACAGAACGAAGAGATCAAAGACCTGCTTCGAAGGGGCAGTGCGATAATGGGCATGGGCGCTGTCGATAATGAAGAGCTTCTCTATAACGGCAACCGTGAAGAGATCATGAGGAAGCGCGAGGAGAAGGAAAGAGAGGATCATACTTTCGAACTCGGACACGGAAGAAGTCTTTATTTAAATTCAAAGAAAGACGAAAACGGAAACGTTGTGGAAAGAACCTTTGAATACGAGAAAAACTCAAACCGCGGGGGAGGTGTTTCGGATGACGAGAACTGAGATGAAATTACGAAACATTCCCAAGGAAATGTTTGATGAGACCAAGCGTCTCGAAGAGATCTTAGCGGTAATAAGAAAGCACAATTTAGTCAAAAACGGTCTTACTCCCGAGATTTTAAGACATATTCTCGAAGATCTCGGTCCGACTTTTATCAAGATCGGACAGATAATGAGTTCAAGAGGCGATTTCCTGCCTAAGGAATACTGCGAGGAACTTGAGAAATTAAGAGCCGATGTCAAGCCGCTTGATATAGAGATCATAAAAAAAGAAATAGAGAGTGAGCTCGGCAAACCGATAGACGAACTCTTTAAATCCATAGACGAAAAGCCTTTGGGAAGCGCATCCATAGCACAGGTTCATGCAGCCGTCCTTCCTGACGGAAGAAAAGTGGTCGTCAAAGTGCAGCGCCCGTATGTTGCGGACATGATGATGAAGGACTTTGCCCTTTTGACCAAAGCCGCACGAATGGCAAAGATATCTCCCGTCAATCAGACGGTGGATTTTAACATGCTCGTCGAAGAGTTAAAAGAAGTATCCATAAACGAACTCGATTTTACGATCGAAGCAGAGACCACGATGGAATTTGCCAAAAATATGGCAGGCATAAATTATGTTACATGTCCCATCATAGAAGAGGATTATACCACGCAGAGAGTCATGACCATGAGTTTTATCGACGGTTTCTCGATCGGCGATCTTGAGAAACTCGATGAAGAAGGTTATGACAGAAAAGAAGTCGCAACCAAACTCGTCAACAACTTCTTAAAACAGGTTCTCGATGACGGCCTGTTCCATGCGGATCCACATCAGGGCAATCTTGAGATCTTAAACGGCAAGATCGTCTGGCTTGACTGGGGCATGGTCGGAAGATTCGGCAAAAAAGAGCAGAATATCCTGAAAACGGCCATCACCGCCGTGGTTCAAAAAGATGCAAATCTAATGAAAAACGCAGTTCTTTCTCTCGGAAAACCGACGAAAGAGATCAATCATCCGGTTCTTTTTAACGATATCGACGATGTTATGGAAAGATATTGTGCGATGAATCTTGAAGACATGAACATCGGAGAACTTTTATCAGAAGTAGTCGAACTTGCCGCAAGACACGGAATTTCACTCCCGAGAGGATTTTCAATGCTGGTACGTGCCCTTATCACGATCGAGGGTGTTGTCACGAAACTTAATGTCGACGTCAACATGGCACAGCTTTTCTCGGGAAAAGTCATGCAGGATATGCTCGAAGAGTTTGACTTAAAGCAGGAAATGATCGGGGATGCAAAGGCGGTCTACGACTCGGCAAAGAAATCACTGACCATTCCTTCGCTGTCTGCGGATATGATGAAGTCCGTCATAAAAGGACAGACGAAACTAAACATTGAGCCGGTCGGCTTTGAACCGCTTATGAAGAGGGTGGAAAATCTCGTATCCGACATGATCTTATGTATCATCATGGCTTCGCTTATAGTAAGTTCGTCACTTATCTGCACCACCAACATGCAGCCGCAGATACTGGGAATACCCGCACTCGGATTCGGGGGATTCGTTGTGGCGCTGGGCATGGGGATATATCTGATCATTAAACTTAACAAGAGGAAATAATCTTTTAGTAAGATAAAACCGCATAAATTGCCCAAAAAAGAATTTTGACTAAAGCACTTTCTTTGTATAATGAGAGTACAGTAGGAAAAAAGCGCAAAGGGGGATAAAGCATGGCAGCAGAATTCAGAAAAGACAGCGATATCATATTCGAAAGATTTATCGCCGGACTCGATGATTCGATAAACAACGGAGAAAGGTTAAAAGATGCAGATCGCGATCTGCAGTATTCTCTTCATTTGCAGAACCAAAGAATAAAAAGACACGGACTTACCGCCAGCTTCAATTATTCCACACGAGGCAATTTATCAGGCGGACTGAATCTCGGAGACAAATGGAGAGACGGTCATTACATTAACAGTGTCGAAGTCCGATCCTGCGGTCAGAAGGAAGAATTTTTCAAAGACGGCAAAAAGCTTTTTAAATACAAAGAAAGATCCAAAATCCATCAGACACTGACATCGGTAACATCTCCCGAAGATGTTGCGGATGACGAATACATCTGCCCCGACTGCGGTACTCCCACCAAAATTAAGAATCTGATCGACGGATGTCCTTCGTGCGGCAACAAATTCAAGATGAGCGAACTTTATCCGAAGATCTCAGACTATCATATTGAACCGGATTTTTCATATACATACGGCGAAATGTTTGGAAAGACCATTTTACCCGCTATGGGAATCACAACGGGAGTATTTCTGCTTTTGGGCATTATACTGTCGGTTCTTCTCGCTTTACTCGGTGTTCTGGGAGTCGTAGGTGCTAAGGTCACGGGTGATTCTTCAACTATGAATAATGCGATGAGTATCCTTGGAAACTCTGTAAGCATGTTTTTGTTCTCCGGCATTATGGCGATATTCTCCGGAGCAGTCCAAGGCTGGATAATAGGAACTATCATTGTTTTGATCCGCTTTGCGATCCTTTCTTCCAAAAAACTGTCTGCAGTTCCGTATCTCGGCACGGTAAGGCAGTTCGAGGAATTCATGAAAAAGATATCTCCCGAATTCTCTTACTTCTTCTTCGCAGGCAAAGTAATGTCGATGGTAAAAATGATGCTTCTTTCGGATGATCCGACCGAGCTTCCTTTTTATAACGGAAAAGGAATCAACCCGGCATACAAAAATGTAATCGAAGTTGCTTCAAGAGGCGTTGTCGGATTAGTGGATATAAAGACAGAGGGCGATTATGTTTTCTGTACCTCGGATGTATTTCTGACAAACACATATTATATGAACGGCAAAGTCAGCAGGGTCGACGAAACGGTTCGTGTCGTAATGAAGAAGAATGTCAACAAGCCCGTTAAAATGAGATTCCAGATCACGGGAATCCACTGCCCGAACTGCGGCGCAAGTTTTGATGCCACGAAAAACAAGACCTGTCCTTACTGCGGCGGAACATACAAGATCGAAGATGAAGACTGGTCAATAGAATTTCTTGATAGAAAATCGTAAAAAAGTATAATGTAAAAAGAATTAGGGGTAATTCTAAAAAA
>CACZOG010000220.1 GCA_902782715.1 uncultured Lachnospiraceae bacterium
GCGCAACCGCCCTGAATACTTTCGCAGCCCATATCTTCAAAGGCATATCTTAACAATTCAACGGCACACTGCGTCGCATAGCCTTTGCCTCGATACTTTTCATCGATGATGTAAAACAGAACCGTCTGTCCGGGTGCAACTGTACCATCGAGCCCGCACCATCCGATGATATGCTGCGGATCATTCTTTTCAAAAACGCCAAGACAAAAATGGTATATTGCCCCGGGCTGATTCTTTTTTAGATTTTCCTGCATTACCTTCAGAATCTCTGCCGCCTCTTCGGAAGTCACACCTGCAGGATAATTCCACATTCGCGCCATCTCATCCAGGTCATCCACGGAAAGAGTTCTGAGAATCAAATTCCTTGTTAGTAGTTCCATTATTTATCCATTTCTCCGATTTTCAGAAGTATAAAAGTGTTCAGATTTGAACACTTTTATACTTCTAAATGTCATTTCTTTTCAACATCTCCACACGACAGCTGTTTTATCCCATCTATGCTCACCGTTGATAAAGTCTCCATCTGCTTAACAGCAAGTTCTCTAAGAAGCACTATCCTTTCTGACATGCTCTTGCCCTGTCCGATTAAGATTGCGTTATAACTTTCCATATTCGCAAGCACAAGAAGCTGATTCAGCTCAGCCTCATCGCGTATATTCCCCTTCTTTCCGGAGTTTTCATCTCTCCACTGCTTTGCAGTCTTTCCAAAGAGGACAACATTAAGCATATCTGCTTCATTCGCATACTTATACGAAATCTGCTCCGGTGTCAGCTCCGGCGGAATAAGATGATCTTTGATGGCATCTGTATGGATTCTGTAGTTCAACTTAGCTATTTCGCGATTCAGATTCCAGTTAAGGGACAGACGACTGTTTTCATCAGATTTAAGGCGTTGATAGTCTTTAATAATATAGAGCTTAAACTCTGGAGAAATCCACGAAGCAAATTCGAATGCTATATCAATATGAGCATAAATACCGCCACCGTATCGTCCGGATCTGGTCATCAATCCTATGCCACCAAGTACTTCAACCCAATCCTTGATTGAGAAAACATACGCATTTGAACCGGCTTCTTCTTTAAACTTATCGAATTCGATAAGTTTAAAATCAGGATTATGCAGTTTTTCCCACAACCCAAGAAATTCAACGACGTCCCTTCCTCGAAGCCAGTTATGGATAGTTACAGATGGCTGGATGCTTTTATATTTGGCAATATCCGTCAGAGAGATAAACTCATTTTTGAAATCTATTGTATAAATGCCAATCTCGATTCCTGCCGCATTTATCATTTCCTTCTTTATTGTCTTAGGCATAATTATTTCATCTCCCACTTATAAACAGATTGAATTCGACCTGTTAACCTTATCGAATTCGATACGGTTAAAAACGATCAATCCCCTTTTTTGTCAATTTCTCATATGCTAGCTGATATGCAATCAGCCTTGGGATGTACTCTGGGGGAGTTCGGCGGCCTGCCTCCCAATCTTCCAATGTGCGAACAGGGATACCCGTATGCTCTGAAAACTCTTTACGGGACATCCCTGTGCTTTCTCTCAGTTCTTTTATTGATTTAGCTATATCCATATTATCACCTCGCATTGCGTGTTATGGTATAGTGTATCACAAATCTGATCTTATCGCAATGCGTGGTTACTGATCAAACAAATATATTCATTTGAAAAACTTATCCCTTATTAATCCTCTTCCTTCTCCAAATCTTTGATACTGTAATAGTCTTCAGCGTCTATACCTATCTGAACGAAGTCCTTCTCTCTTTTTAGTTTTTCAAGCAAACAACAGACCTCCACATGAACGGTTCGCGAGAACTGATCGTAGCACTGCCATGCTTTAAGTTCATATTTTTCTTCGCATAAAATCTTTAAGTCGCGAGCAAGTGTTGCGGAATCGCAGCTGACATAAACGATCCTCTCGGGTTCCATCCGAAGCATGGTTTCGAGGCATTTCTCATCACAGCCTTTTCTGGGCGGATCGACTACGATCACGTCGGGATGAAGCATGGTTTCCGAGTCCGGATTATTATAAAAATCAGGCAGTACTTCCTCGGCTTTTCCTACGAAAAACTCTGCGTTTGTTATTCCGTTTAACTTTGCGTTTTCTTTTGCATCGGCTATGGCCTCGGGAATGATCTCGACACCATAAACCTTACCTGCTTTTCGAGCAAGGAACAATGAGATCGTTCCTATGCCGCAGTAAAGATCCCAGACGGATTCTTTTCCTGTCAGTCCGGCAAAATCAAGTGCCTTCTTGTAAAGTCTCTCTGTCTGAACGGGATTGATCTGGTAAAAAGAACGTGCGGAAATCTTAAACTTCACTCCGTCAAGTTCGTCTTCAATGGTTTCCTTACCCCACAATACACGGGTTTCATCACCCATGATCACATTTGTATCTTTTAAATTCACGTTAATGCAAATGCTTTTTATCGCGGAAACTTCCTTTATGAGAGTTTCGCAAAGCAGTTCTTCTTTCGGAAGAGTTTTTGCATTGACCACCAGACAGACCATTATTTCTTTAGATGTAAATCCCTCTCGGATAAGGACATGACGGATCAGCCCCTTGCCGGTATTTTCATCGTATGCGCTTATCTTTTCTTTTCTCATAAAAGACAAGATGCACTCGAGTATCGTCTTGTTGATCTCCCTTCCTAAAAGGCAGTCGGTGTTGGGGATGATATCGTGTGTTCTGCCGGCATAAAAACCTGCAACCGGATTCCCGGCTCTGTCATATCCGATGGGGTACTGTGCCTTATTTCTGTATCTGAACGGTTTTTCCATTCCCACGATCGGCTCTTTTATGCCTTCTATAAAATCTTCAGGGAATCCGCCGATCCTGATCAGATTGTTCTTAACCTTATTTTCTTTGAAGTCAAGTTCAGCCTCATAGCTCATTGCCTGAAGCTGACAACCGCCGCATGCCCTGGCATTCTTACACAAAGGCTCAATACGAAAAGAGGAGGGATCAATGACCTCCTCAAGATGTGCAAAAGCATAGTTTTTCTTGGCTTTCATGATCTTGACTCTGCATCTGTCACCGACCACGGTATCTTTTACGAACAGAGCATAGCCGTCATGCTTTCCGATGCCAAGTCCTTCGTCGCTTAGATCTTCTATTGTGACTTCAAGGACATCGCCTTTTTTGTAGTTTTTTTCCATGCCTTTTTAGAATCCCTTTGTCATTCGGATGCTTCCTTCGAACGACTTGCTGTATGCCCAGTCGTATGTGTCGGCATCATCTATAAACTGGATAAAAGACTGCATCTTTGCATCCGTATCATCCGCGTAACTTAATGCAACTGCCTCGATGATACTCGGCTTTTTGGGTGAACCGAATTCGAGTTTGCCATGATGTGAAGCGATGCAGTGCTTGAGTTCGTTCTCGATATCCTTAGGGAAATCAGGAATGTTTTTGATCTTCTCAGATACCATTTCAATGCCCATTACGATATGTCCGAGCAGATTTCCTTCATCGGTATAATCATTCTCGGGGAATGCCGAATACTCGTAGATCTTTCCGATGTCATGGCAGAGAGC
>CACZOG010000221.1 GCA_902782715.1 uncultured Lachnospiraceae bacterium
GTACTTTAAATGAAATATATAAGCTTTTAAAGAGCGGAAAATATATCGGAGGCGGTGCGCCGATCCGATTCGAAAGATATTCTTTCCCTCTCTGGTGCAATGACATTTTGTGCAGGGTATCTTTTGCTGTGACCGGATTATACAGCGGTATCTTCTGGGCCAAGAAGGAAACGTTTGACGCGATAGGTGGATTTGTTGATAAAAAGGCTATGGAGGATGTAGCAACAGCAAAACTGCTTAAGGAATACGGAAAGAAAAAAAGAAAGAAATACACGACTCTTCGTAAAAATGTGCTTATCAATTCAACCAGAAAATATGACGATCTGGGAGACTGGCTTTATTTCAAACTTTTAATTCAGAATGCAGGGACTTTTATAAAGGCTGCTTTTGGAGATACGTCAGGTACGGATAAACTGCTGGATGAGCTTTTTTATGAATACAATGACAATCACTGATAATAGATAAAAATGTTGGGCAAAATACGATTTTTGTAACGAATCGCACTCCTCGCTGTTAATAAAACAGAATTCTATTATGATGTATTTACTGATTTTCGATTTGGAATGATCAGTTTATTCGCATGCGTCGTCTGTCTCGCAACGTCCCTTTATTTGTATCGTACATCGAATAAAATATTGCCCTAAATCTCCTTTCATAGTATCATTTTATAGGCGGGTTTATTATTACTTAATGAAAAGGAGAAACAAAATGCTAGAAGTAAATCACGTGACTAAAAAATATGGCAAAAATCTTGCCTGTAACGATGTTTCTTTCACGCTCGAACCCGGCAGTCTGACGGTTCTTCTCGGACCTAACGGAGCCGGTAAAAGTACGATAATGAAATCCATTATCGGTTTCCTCAAATACAGCGGAACAATAACTGTAAACGGTATTCCGAACAAGACTTCGGAAGCAAGAAAGGTACTTGGATACATTCCCGAGATGCCTTCACTTTATTCGACTCTGACCGTTGCGGAGCATATGGAATTTATCGCCAGAGCTTATAAATTAACGAATTACAAAGATCGAATCGACATGCTTCTTAAAAGATTCGAACTCGATGATAAAAGAAAAAAATTCGGCGATGAACTTTCCAAAGGTATGCAGCAGAAACTTAATCTCTGCCTCGGCCTTTTACCCGATCCCGATATAATTCTGCTTGACGAGCCTCTTTTAGGCCTTGATCCGCATGCCATCAAAGAACTGAAAAATATGATTGAGGAGATGCGTCAGGCCGGTAAAACCATGCTTATCTCAACACATATCATTGACAGCGTGGACATGCTCTGGGACAGAACGGTCATCATGCAAAGCGGTCAGGTAAAAGCAAACGTGACCAAGGAAGAAATCGACGGAATGGGCAAGACGCTTGAAGACCTCTTCTTCGAAGTGACGGAGGGTGTTAACAAAGAAGCCGTATCCGAAGAAAAAACGGAAGAAAACAAGGATAATACAGAAGACAACGCAGATACAACCGAGGAGGCATAAATGAGACTTTTCTTATACTATGCCTTCCATTCGATCATTAATACGCTTAAAAAGCTTCTTAAAACCTGGGTGGCATTTTTCATTGTAATTATTGTGGCCTGCAGTCTCTTGGGTATGCTTGTCAGCAAGATCGTTCCTCTTGTCGAAAAGAGTTTTCAGGATGAGGGAGCGAGCATAGAAGAGACTATGGATGAGATTCCGGATGAGTATAATCCGAATTCGAAACTGGCAGATTTCATGGAATCAAGAAATCTTACGAAATTCGACATGGTCGACATGGGCGTAATTGTGGGATTTTTATTCTTCGTAACCATGCTTTTGGCAACGGTCAATAAGGGCGGAGAGATTTTTAAACCTGCCGATGTACCGTTACTTTTTGCATCACCGATGAAACCGCAGTCGGTCCTTATGTTCAGGCTTTTAAACAGCCTCGGAATGAATGTTTTCGTCGGATTTTACATGGTATTTCAGATTCCAAACCTTGTGCTGAATCTAAAAATCAGCATCTGGAGCGCATGGGTAATCCTTCTTGCGTACGTGCTTACAATGCTTTTCTCAACGCTTATTCAGATTGCGTTCTACACATTTTCGCGCAATTCGAAGAAGGGCACGATCAGCATCGGCAAAATCCTTATCGGATTCTATGGCGCACTTGCAATCGTTTTCATGATATACACGACTCTTACGAAGCAGGAAATCTTCACTTCCGCATTTAAGTTCTTCGGAAGCAAGAAGACCTTCTGGATTCCGTTCCTCGGATGGATCAGGGGAATGGTATATTATTCATTAATCGGAGACCCCATAAAAACTGTCATTTTCGGCGCACTTTTCATTGTTGCATGCATCGTTACTATCATCCTTATCTGGAATGTAAAAGCCGATTTCTACGAGGATGCCATGACGGCGACCGAAAGAGTGGCAGCGAAACTTGAAAATGCGCAGAAAGCAACCAAGGGCGGAACTGTTACCAGAACCAAAGATCGAGGAAGCAAAATCGAGAGAGACGGATTCCATTTCGGCTCGGGAGCGGGAGTTTTCTTCTTTAAGACGGTTTATAATCGCTTCCGTTTTGCGAAACTTAAACTATTCACGGTAACGTTTGTACTTAATCTCTTCGTGGCAGGTCTCGGAAGCTGGATTTCTTTCAAGGTTAAGCATCCGCTGCTTGATCCGTTCTTGATCCCCGCTGCGGGAGTAATGCTGGTGGTATTCTACAGAACCCTTGGCAATCCTCTCGAAGAAGACACTTCAAGAGAGTTCTTCATCCTGATTCCGGAGCACCCGCTTAAGAAGATATGGGCTTCGCTTCTCGGTACACTTGCGGTAGCTGCAATAGATATGAGCATTCCTCTTATCGCAGCAGCTATTATCACGAAGTCGAATCCTGTTACCGTAATCGGCTGGTTTATCTTCATATTAAGTGTAGCCCTCTTTGGAACCACCGTAGGTGCGTTTGTAAGCCTCTCGATTCCGGGAGACCACGCGCAGACGATTAAAACCATGGTGCAGATTCTCTTCGTATACTTCGGAGCGATTCCTTCAGCAGGTTTTGTGATCTGCGGACTTATATTTAAGAATATGGGAATCATGCTTGTGATCGGAGCAGCGTTCAATGTTGTTTTGGGAGCATTGTTCACACTGATCACGCCGCATTTTTTGACGAATAAATAAATTCTAACTGATCATCGCCGGCAGTACGGCTCTGTCATCTATATAATAATCGCATGTTATCTTTCGGGAATTGTTGCCGTAAAGTTCGACAATTTCCGGAAGATTATCATTTATGGCATCAAATTTAAGATCATGCTCTGAGCACCATAAGACAGCATTATCAAGTGCTTCGCCGGCGCGACATGTCCAGAGAATAAGCTTATTTCCCTGCTTCTGCCACATTTTAAGATATTCAATTAAGGGAGTGTTCGGTTCTCCGAGATCCGGCCAGTTGCTGAAGCAAAGCGTTCCGTCGAAGTCAACCGCGATTATCCTGTAATTCATATGATTCTCCGAAAATTGATTCATATATCATTTGGTATTATTATAATAGAACAAACGTTCGAATTTGTAAATAGTTATATAAAATATTTTATAAAATCCGGAATATAATTTCTAAAAGACCCGCTGCTCAAAGCATCGGGTTTTATTATGTTTTGTCATACAAACACACGTTCGCCGACGCTGTCCGTATAAATGGACAGCTGTCTATGGTAAAATACAATCAGAAGGAAGAAAATACAGAAGAAACCGGGGAGGGAAGTGTTATGAGTTGGCTTTTTGAAGACGATAAAAATAATAGTGATTATGATTATAAAAGACTAAGAAAAGATCTCGAAAATGAGTACGCGATTCAAAGTGCCACATTTTCGGGTGGATTCGGCTTTTGCCGGATGCTGGATGCATCAAATGCCAGCGAAGCAGAACTCCTTAAAATGGCCAAGAAAGAAGGTTTCAACCTTAACAGATACAAACGCTGAGATAGAAGAGATCATTAAAGGAAGATAACATATGAAAAAATCAGAAAAAGATAAGAAAATCGAAGAAATTCTCAAACCCGGTAAGGAAGCTCTTCTTAAAACCTACGAAGAACTCTTAATTCGTAAGGAACAGATTGTTAAAGACGGTGAGGCATATCGAATAAGTTATATTAAGGAATTCGGTGAACTTACCGCAGAAGTGTTTAAAGCAAAAATAGAATGTATAAGACTTAAGAAATCCATAGCTTATTGTCAGAAAGCCCTTAACAGAGGTAAGAAAATCAACGCTAAAACCATGGAGAGTAATATCGAGAAGGAAATGGCGAGTTATTATGCACAGCTAAAGTCGATTCTCAGAGAAAATAAACTTGCTTTTGAATCAAAAAAGACAAACCCGTTTGATTATAATCTTGCCAAGAAGATTTACAGAAGACTTGCAAAAAAACTTCATCCTGATATTAACAAGCTAACTGAGAAGGAACCGAAACTTTTAGATTTATGGAATAAGATCATGGATGCTTATTACATGAATGATGCCGAGCGACTAGAAGAACTCGAAGTTCTTGTAAATGCGGCCTTTAAGGAACTTGGAATAGATGAGATCGAAGTTGATATCCGAGATCTCGAGGACAGAATCAAAGCCCTTGAGATCAAAATCGGACTAATGGTAAACGATATTCCATACGCATACGGTGACTTACTCGATGATGAAGAGAAAGTTGAAGCCAAGAAAGAAGAGATGACTAAGGAACTCAATGAATACAAGGAGTATGCACTTCAACTCGAAGAAATTCTTGCGGATCTTATGATGGAAGGAGGCGCGACGGTACAATGGCAGACGAAATTATGATTAAAGAAGATGCGGCCATCGCTTTAGCCGAGCATTTTGACATGGCGGAGCTTATCAAGCCGCTGACAAGAGAGATATTTCTTTTTGATACTTTTATCTCGGGTACGACACGCCTTGAAGACGCCTCCGTCCTTAAGAATTTAAAGGTCGGCGACAAGCTTTCGTTCATGAGAGAGCCGGATAACCGCTACGACGACATGGCAATCGTCATTCAGAACGCGGACAAAGTGAAACTCGGCTACGTTCCGGAGAAAGACAACGTCGTTTTCGCCCGCCTCATGGACGCAGGCAAGAAACTCGGCGGCAAAGTAAATGAGATAAAAGACAAGCA
>CACZOG010000222.1 GCA_902782715.1 uncultured Lachnospiraceae bacterium
AAAAAAAGATAAATTAAAAGGAAAATAAAAATGAGCAGCAAGCCGAGAATAATAGATTTTAACGAAATAAGAAGTCTTATGCACGATCATGCCGAAACCGGATTTTTCCATACAACTTACGAAGAGGAATCAAAACGGTTTCTTTACCTTATAAACGGTGACGAAAGAGCTGTTGAGGAGTCGGACAAACTCGCCGATCCTTCCATTCAGGGCAAGCTCTCAAGCGATCCCGTAAGGAACATGCGCTATCTTTTTATCGTCAATACCGGTCTGGCTTCAAGGTATGTCATCGAGGCGGGAATCCCGCAGGAGACCGTCTATTCGATAAGCGATCTTTATATTCAGAAAGCTGATGTAACGGAATCGGTCGAGGAACTCAAAAAGCTGAATCACGAAGTGTGGACCGTATTCGTCGAAACCGTTAAAAAATATAAAAAAGAGAGCATGTATTCCAAGCCCGTTTACTATTGCTTAAACTACATTGACTCTCATTTTAACGAGAAGATAACTCTCGAAGATCTGGCCGAAAAAACAGAGTTAAATCCCTGCTATCTTGCCACTTTGTTCAAAAAAGAAACAGGCAGGACCTTCGGCAATTATTTAACCGATATCCGTATCGAAACTTCCAAAGCCCTGCTTACAAATACCGATTATTCTTTTACGCAGATCGCCTGCTCGCTGGCCTTTTGTTCTCAAAGTCATTTCACGAAAGTTTTCAGGCAGCGAACAGGTTATACTCCGAAACAGTACCGGATGAATTTCTACAATGCCAACATCTCGGCCGTCGGTAAATGATCATCCGATCTGTGCCTGATGAAGGTTATAGTATATTCCCTGTCTTGATAACAGTTCTTCATGCGTACCGATCTCCGCAATATTGTGTCCGTCGATCACCATGATCCTGTTGGCTTTCTTAAGAGTCGATAATCTGTGTGCGATCGCAAAAGTAGTTTTGCCGTCGGTAAGTCTCTCAAGGGCTTTCTGGATCATGAATTCACTTTCGGTATCAAGGCTTGCGGTAGCCTCATCCAGAATCAAAAGTCTGGGGTTCGTTAGTATCGCTCTCGCGATCGCGATCCTCTGTCTTTCACCGCCCGATAACGAATATCCTTTTTCACCGACGTATGTATTGTATCCGTCAGGTGTCTGGCATATAAAGTCATGTGCATTCGCCATTTTCGCAGCATATACTATCTCATCATAAGTTGCATCGGGCTTTGAAAATCTGATGTTATCGATGATCGTTCCGTTAAAAAGGAATGTCTCCTGAAGCACTACTCCGAGCTGTGAATGATATGATTTACGGCTTATATTTCTTAGATCAATATTGTCTATTAAGAGGTGTCCGTCATCGATCTCGTAAAGACCCATCAGAAGATTTATGAGCGTGGATTTTCCTGTTCCGGAAGCACCGACGATTCCTATCATTTCTCCGGGTTTTATCACGGCATTGATATCCTCAAGAACGGGCTGGTAAGATTTGTAACCGAATGTTGCATGGTCGAATCTTATCTCGCCTTTTATTTCCAGATCTACCAGCGTATCCTCATCGGGAGTATTAATTTCCTGGGATAAGATATCGTTTATTCTCTCAAGGCTGCTTGTTAAAAGAGACAATTCTCTCGGAAGCCAGCTCATCCAGTTGATGTACTGGAACAAAAGCAGCGTATAAGTTATAAACTGATATAATTCTCCTGCCGACATCTTATCGCCGAACACATCCAGACCGCCGAAATAAACAACGATCACGGCACCCATTCCCATTAAGAATGAGATGATCGGATTAAAGATCGCCCAGAAGGTTTCGTTTCTTCTCTGTGTTTCCGAAAACTCAGCCGAAAGCACTTTAAATCTCTCGGATTCCGCTTCTTCTCTTCCGTATGTTTTAACAACTCTCATACCGGAGATAACATCCTGCAGATCGGATGATACATCATCGTTTTTACGCCACTGCAGATGGAATATCCTCGATACCGTTCTTCTGAATGCAAGGATCATCACAACAACTATCGGAACGAAAATAAAAGTTAAAAGCGCAAGCTTAATGTTAAGAATCATCATGAACAGAACATCCCAGATGAAGATGAACAAAACCGCAAAAAGATTGCAGAAAACATCCTCCATGAATTCACGGATGTAAGTGGTATCCTGAGTAATTCTGTTTAAAAGTTCGCCCGGTCTTCTGTCGTTGATGAACGCAAGCGGAAGCTCCTGGTATTTCTTGAATAACTTATATCTTAAGTCAGCCGATATCTTTGCACCGAGTCTTGTCGAAGCGTTGCTTTTTAATATATTGACTATTACGATTCCGACGCTTAACGAGAACATGAGCATGATAAAGATCAGTGCCTGTTTCATTCCGCCGTTTCCTTTAAGCACATCGTTTATTAAGTGCTTCTGGATCTCGGGATTTAAAAGTGTGGTTACCGCCGCAAGGACCATCAGTATGAAAATACCGAAGAAGTCTTTCTTGTAAGGCTTTGCCATATTGGTGAAATCTTTTAGGAAGCCGCCTTCCTTCGAGCATTTCGGACAGTTCTTGGTTCCGGGGATCGCCCTTGCGCACTTGGGACATGTTTTCTCATATTCCGAACTTTCTACTTCTTCGAAACGTCCCGAGATGAGAATGTTGATACCTCTGGCAATGTATGCGTATCTGCTTAAATGCTTAGCGGAATAATGGACCAGAACATGCTCAAGTCCGTCGATCGTCACAACCAGGATCCCGCCGCCGACTTTGGCCTCGGCCTTGGCTTTTTGGCATCTTTTTATTTCAATTGTATCTGTAATTTTTTCACCGTCATAAATATGTATTTTGGTTGTTGTAACCAGAAGATATGCACCTTTTACCCAGTTTCCTTCACGATCGATATCGTAAGGAACCGCGTAATAGATTCTTTCGTTATCCGAAAGAGGCACTGTCTCCGTTAATTTATGCGGTATGTCGTAGTATAAAATCATCTTGTCAAATCTCCTATTGTTTACAGGAACAAATCAAGTTTTCTTCTTTCTTTCTGGGTAAGCGCGTTTACGTCTCTTATCTCAAATCTGTTCTCGTCAAGGTCTGTGATAATGAGTCTCGAATCGGATAATTTTGTAACCGCATTCGATGCCATATTGATCGCGAATTTGCATTCGCCCTTGTCTGTTTTAACATGAAAATAGGCATATCCGTACTCATCCTTGATATTGTGGATCTTCTCGATAACGGGAGTGAAATAATTAAGTCTTAACTGTTCTTCAAGCATGCTCCTTGTATCGTCGTCGAGTTCGTCCATATCTTCGATGATACCGATCTCTCTGGCCTTATCATCATTCTGTCTGATCGAGATATATTTATTCGCATCCGTGAAAGGGAAAAGTCTTACGACCTTTACCCTCTCATATGTGACGCCGTCAAAAGTAAGATTGATGAAACCGCCCTCGGTTCTTTCAAACTTGTTCTGTTTTGTTATCTTTCTCATTGCCGTCATTTCTTCGGCTTCTTTTTCATAAATGTTCATTGAATTATTATCTGCCATTTTAATCTCCTGTCACTTATTCTTCGTCATCTAAAAGCTGCTTACGGATAACGATTTATTCTGAAGTTCGTTTAACTTATGGAAGATACCGTCTTCGATCTTATCGAGTTCGTCATGCGTGCCTTCTTCGACGATCCTTCCTCTGTCGATAACGATAAGTCTGTCCGCATCGCGAAGAGTGGAAAGTCTGTGGGCGATCGAAAGAGTCGTTCTTCCTTTTACCAGATATTTGAGCGAGTTCTGGATTGCTTTTTCCGTTTCCGTATCGACACTGGCTGTCGCTTCATCAAGGATAAGGATCTTCGGGTTGGCAAGTATTGCTCTCGCAATCGAAATTCTCTGTCTTTCGCCTCCCGAAAGGTCCTTTCCCGAAGCACCGATTATCGTGTCATATCCGTCAGGCATTTTCGAAATGAAGTCATGCGCGCTTGCCAGTTTGGCAGCTCTTATTATCTCTTCTCTTGAAGCTCCTTCATTTCCGTATGCGATGTTCTTTGCAACGGAGCCCATGAAGATGTAAGTATCCTGCGAAACCATCGCAACGTTCTTTCTTAAGTCCGCAAGTGAAAGGTCCTTAACATCTGTTCCGTCGATCTTGATGGAGCCTTCTTTTACGTCGTAAAGTCTCGAGATAAGGTTTACCAGTGTTGATTTGCCGGCACCCGAACGGCCTACGATCCCAAGCATTTCTCCTTCTTTTACCTTCAGATTGATACCTTTTAAAACGTTCTTGCTTACGGTGTATCCGAAGGTTACGTTCTCAAGTTCAATCTCTCCTCTGGGTTTAATGAGTCTTACGGAATTCTCTTTTTCGGCAATCTCGGGAATGGAATCGATAATCTCGAAAAGTCTCTGTGCCGCATTAATGCTTTCAGTCCACATACGGAACACTCTCGAGAAGAAATTCATCGGTCCGTTAAGCTGTGATACATATCCCACGAAAGTGATAAGTACACCGAGTTCGATCTCATGTGTTTTAAGCACGAAGAAAACACCGATGATCCAGATCCAGATACTGGAGATCTCCTGAACCAGATTGTAAAGGATCGTAAATCTGTTTCTTAATTTAACTATGTTTATTTCCGCTTCTTTTAAGTTGTTGTTCGGTCTTACAAACCTCTCAAGTTCGGCGTCTTCCTGTCCGAATGCCTTTACGACTCTCGCTCCCGTAAGGTTGTCGTTCGCCTTGCTTGATACCGCTTTTTCGGCACGATGTCTTTTACCTGACAATGACCAGAGTCCCGGTCTTAATTTGATTGTCATAAACACCAGAAGAGGTAAAAGAATACATGCTATCAGAGCCATCTTCCAGTTGAGTCTGTACATTACCGCAAAAGTAATAATGATGGTAACACCCTGTATGATTATCGAGGGGATTCCGTCGATGAAGAAATCCGTAACTCTCGACGAATCGCTTATAACCCTTGTCATAAGTCCGCCTGTCTGTTTGCTGGTAAAGAAGTTAAGCGACAGACGGCTCATCGCCGAGAAAACATCCGACTTGATATCTCTTACCGTGGATGTTGCAATCTTTGCCATAAGTGACATCTGGACCATGTCGGTTACCATGGTAATCACTCTGCAGCCCACCATAACGAGGGCAAGAAGTCCCAAAGCAAGAATGTATTTTCCGCCGAGACCGAATCTTTGAAGAAATTCCGGATCGTTTTCAAGAACCTTGTCAAAAAGAACGGTTCCGCTTAAATAAGGCCATGCAATTCCGACTACCGCGAATACCGCATATGTCAGAAAGAGTATCGCAATCTGGAATTTATACCTGAAAAAGTATTTAAGCACTCTCATGAAAATCGTGCTTTTGTTTGTACATTTCGGGCAGATTTTCTTTGTCGCATCCGGATACATTGTCCCACAGATCGGACAGTAAAGGTCTTCCTCGTTTTCTTCTTCAGCTTCTTTTACGGGGATATCCGCATCAAGATCTTTGCCTTTCTTAATGTTTTTTGCATGACGAACGAAAAGGTTCATCTGCTCAAGATATGTATTGCTTAACGACGCTATTCTCGTGCTTTCGTCGTCATACTCGGCAGTTACCGATACGGCTCCAATTGCACGTTCCACATGCAGATGTTCCATTTTCTTTAAGTCATATAAGGTTACACTGTATTCGGCGAAATCTTCCTCTTCTTTCTTTGAATGAACCTTGGTTCCCCTGAAATAATGGGTGTAGTTTTCGGGAACGGTGCTTGTGCAGACACCGATATATTCCTTGGTCAGAAATGTGTATCCTAAAATGTATTCGCCTTCAGCGGAAATATCTATCGGGCATACGGATAAGATATCCTGCTCTGTGATATGGTATTGTTTAATGTTTTCAATTATGTTTGCAGTTAATTTATTGTCTTTCATGTCTGTCCTCCGGGTAAAAAAAAATCACCACTTTTTCGCGGTGATTACAGAAAAAACTTTAAACGCACTTCTTATGTTAAAAACAGGATAAAGGAGTACGAAGATAATCACGGCGAATTTTATAATAATCGCTATGTGTAAAATGCTGCTTTGTTGTCTTTGAAATAATTGTGTTATACATTTTTTTCGTCCTCCTTCCCACATTGATATTATCGTTTACGTTGCTATTAAGTGTAAAACAGCACCTTTTCTTTTGTCAATTATTTTTTTGGTGCTGTTTTACATTTATTTTTTTTACCGTCGGTATGTCCCTCAAAAATAACCGTTTTTTTTTAATATATTACGTTGTAAGTGTAAACGCCGGATACCATCGCATAGGATATAATGTTTCCGCTTTCCCCGTCAACTTTCTCATCAATTCTTCTTGCTCTCTCATCAATATCTTCACCGGCAGCATCAAAAATAAATTTTGCGCTGCTTTCGTCTTTTAAAGCAAATACATAAACATCATACTCGTGAGTTCTGGGGGGATGAGGTCCGACATACCCCTCTTCTTCTCCGTCGAAACTTCCCGCATCAACATGCGTGCCTTCCACAGTCACGTACCAGTGAACATGAGGGCCCACTCCCGCATCCGGATCCATCATAAGGATGGCATATCGCGTGGCGCCGTCGACTTCATCCCAGGTTAGTTCCGGACTTACATTTCCGTTCAGGGAACCTGTTTCTTTAACCCATTCACCGTCCTTAAGGCTTTCTGAAGAAGCACTAAAAGTACTTAGCTTGTCAAGAGTAAGCAGGTTTAACAATTCCTCGGGATTATCCGAAAATGCGACATCATATTCAAGCTGCGATATGTTCTTAAACTCATTTGATTTAAGATATCCTTCGCCGTTTTCGGTGGTTAAAAGAAACTCAAAATTGCCATCGTCGTCAATCCTTCCTCCTGTCGATGAAAAGCCTACTTCTTCCTTATCTTCACCGTTCACTCTGGTAACGGTACCGTTGAATTTGGTTCCCATAACGCCTTCGATACCATCGGCATTTTCGTCTTTCGTAACAGCGATAAACCGAAGATTGTTCTTAAAATGGATGTAGATCTCGCCGGATCCTTCGCCTGCAAACCAGTTATTGTCTGTTTTATCAGAGGATTCAAGATACCAGTTGCTTCCGTTTACATTCCTGCTATCCACATTCCACTCTTCCCAGTCGGATCCGACAAGTTTCCAGTCATCATCTCCCGTGCTTTCGAATACGGCATTAAGCTTTATCGTCTGAGGTGTAAGTCCCGATACGTTTCCTGCCTGAACCGTAAGAACGGCATTGTCGGTTATGACACCATTGTTTAATTCAACCGAATGGCTTTCGAGCGTCATGCTCTCATATGAATCTTTTAAACATTCCGATGCGATCTTTTCGGCAGGCACCTGACAGTTATAAGTATCGTAGGTTTCGGCAACTTTGCATCTGTCATTCAGATCGTATGCTTCGCCGGCTTTAACAAGTTCAACGGTTAACTCTTCGGCATTTTCCACCGATACCTCGGTCTCTGCAGACGGTGTTGTCTGCACATCAGCAATTTCACATCCCGCAAAGAAAGATAATGTAAACAAAGCCGATATCACTGTTATGGATTTGGTAAATAATCTTCTCTTTATCATAAAAAACTCCTTTCATATTATCCGTTTTTATAACGTAATAATACGAAAGGAGCTTGGATTTCTCCAAGAAATATATGCATTACTTTTAGTATTATCTGCACGAATATTCTTTTTTTCTGTATTGTGAAGGTGTCATATCTACCTGTTTCTTAAAAACCTTCGTAAAATAATTCTGATCCGGATAACCGACTCTTTCGCTAACTTCACCGATCGGGATCTGCGTCTTCGATAAGATGATCTTTGCCATATCGAGTCTTAATTCGGCAAGATAATTAAGGCATGTTTTGGAAGTCTTAGATAAAAACAGTTCGTTTAATTTGTTTCTGTTAATGTTAAAATCTCCGGTCACCCTCTCTAAAGTAATATTCTCGCTTATGTGCTCACTTAAGTACTCCACGATCCTTGAATAGATCTCGTCATCCGAAGAAACGGTATCTGCCCCGGCATCTCTGTGAAAGTTCATATTTGCGATATAAAATAAAAGTTCCATAAGATACGATCTGCTTCTGCAGGGCCAGAATCCGTCATACTGCGCGGTGAGTTCTTTGTCGACCGAATTCATCAGACTTTTGATTTTCCCGACTTCGTTTAATGAAAGCTCATAGATCCTGTCCTTTAATTCTTCGATCTCCGTAAAATCGCTCACAAGCACGTAATCCTGATATATCGTCTGCCCAAACATTTCCTTAAAAGCATTTGCATCGATCTTTTCAAGCGTGAATTCATCTCTTATTACGGACGGTTTCATATAAAGCGTTATATTGCTGCCCTTTTTTAACGTCTCAAAGGAAACCTTATCCTTATGTGATAAAAGAATGAGCGACGGTTTTCTGATATCAAAAGTCACACCGTCTTTTATCAGTCTAATCTCTCCTTTTTCATGCAAAAGGATCTTATATATGGATTCATCCTTAATGTATTTTGTCAGGGAATCGCTTTTTTCGACAGTCATATCAACTATTCTGTCCCATCCGTCCCAGTGGCATTCAGTATATAATTTCATAACCGGTCTCCTGTTTTGATTAGCAATATCTGCACTACCGTTTTTTATTCTAACACAAAAAGCGACCTCCGTCATCAGGTCGGCATTCTGATTGGGGAGGTCGTGTTGAAAGGGGGTAGGTTGGGTATTTCGGCTGATCTATTCAAACGAATTCTGGCATCCCAAGAAGATAGGCATACCTGTTTCGTTATCAACTATCGCATATACGAAAGGTCTGTCCAGTATAATGTGACGGGGTTCTGTGAATACTTCTTCTGCCGTACATTTGGCTTCCATCTCGACAACAGTGGCTGCTGCCGCTTTGGTTCCTTTTCTGTCAACTTCGATATGTGTTTTATGAAGGATCCTTCCTATCCAGCATTCATAAGGTTCGCCGGACGCGGTTGAGAGCATTTTCGTAAAATCCGCACGCTGTCCGTCAAAAGGAATATCCATTCCCATGCTTTTATATACATCCGATAATTCAATATCGTAATCAAGAGTAAACTCGGGCATCTCGACAATAACATCTTCAACACCTGCTTCACGAACATCCTTCGCGAAATCTCCGCTGTATGCTGAAATATCATTTAAATACTCTTCTGTGCTGACACCCTCATCAGGTAGAATTGCCACAAAAGAATACTTCCTGCCTTTATAGGGCTTAATGAATCCCTGTCCGTTTCCTAAAGTGAAATATCTGTTTTCCTTTGAATGAAGCATGGTAACCTGTGAAGTTGTTCCGTCGCAATTGGTAAAAGTGCAGTCTTCGTATATCTGAGCATCTTCATACGGGGTTGCCCATTCACCTTCGAAAGCTATTGCATTAACAAGATACATAACCGCATCGTCGGGAATCGCATCCAGGATCTCGGGTATCATTCCGTTTGTCTCATTGTTTACCCATGCGTTAATATCTGTTACGGTCTGTTCGTTAAAGGGTGCTTTATACATATCGGGATAATAGTAAGTTACGACATCCTTAACGAATTTGTCTTTCATTACCCACTTGCCGTCATCCTTAAACCATATCGAATTTGCCACATTCCAGTCCACATCTTCGGATGATTCCATGTTTCCCGAAAGGAAATACATTATGGTATCCAGTTCATCCGATGAGATCCCGCCGTTTACGGTTTCTTCCATCTGAGCCAGGGTTTCGCCGTCGGCTCCGTTTTCCGTCATGCCAAGTGCCATCGAGATCGAAAAAGGTGATATAAGAATATTGTCATTGGGTTTATCCGATGACATCCGATTAAGAAGTTTAAAAGAAGCATCCGTAAGCGCATAACGCTGCTCATTGCTTATATCCGAATACTGAATATCCTCAACTTCAGCACCTTTTACTCCTTTTGTAATGCTTACGGTTTCATTGCTTAATCCGACCGGTGAATTATTGTCGGGATTTTGAACTGTTTCCGTTATCTGAGTGATCGGATTATTGTTAACGAAATCTGCCGGATTTAATGTACATCCGGCCAGCATTGACATTGCAGAGATCATTCCTGCTGTTCTGACTAAATTCTTTCTCATATATTCTTCTCCTGTTTAAGGTTTTTTGTTTTTTCTGTTTAATACACGATTACGGATTATGAATTTATGGATATTTTTCAAAAAAATCTTTATAACACATCTGATGCCCGAATATCCTCAGAAAACATTATTCTTTTGCACAAAAAAAGAAGCCGTGTTTCAGGCTTCTTCTGAAATCAGATTATTTTAATACATTAAATATCAACAATGTTCCGATAACATTAATTGCAACGTTTGCACTCGCATGCACAAGCCAGTTTGCAACGATGGTTTTGTATTTGACGCTTAACCACTGTAAGAACAGTGCAACAAGTGCCAGGCCGATTACGCAGATTAAAAAAATCGGGATATTAAACCATCCGCCTATTATTCCTATGTGATATGCACTGAAAAGCAGAGCGCTTATAATGTATCCAACCCATTTTTTCGAGAAGATATTGGCAAGAAATCCTCTGAAGAATGCTTCTTCCAGAAAAGAATTAAAAATGATAATATACGCAAATGCAAAGAAGCAGTTCTGTTTCGTCAAGCCTTCTTTTTCGACCAGGCTCTGTCTTATCCCGGACCACTCAATCTGATTTTTAAAAATGAAGAACAGTATTCCTATTCCGACGAAGAAAAGGACGATACCGCCGATCAGTATTCCGATTTTCTCCGGCTTTTTTAAATTGATAATATCAAGGAATTTTTTCTTAGCAAGCGCGGAATAAAGAATCATTACCCCGCCGAATGTGCTGACCTTGATAATGCATTTGATCAGGTATCCGGGCTGAATATATATTTCTTCAATATATGCAAATATAAGAATAACCGCTGTCAGGATAAGGCAGATTATCCTTGCTTTCTTTTCATTCATATCTTTTATAACCATTTCTTCTTTTTGAAGAATATCAGACTGCATACCACAATCAAAACGCTTACAATAATGACAATCGGATAACCCCATGTCCAGTTAAGTTCGGGCATATACTTAAAGTTCATGCCGTACCATCCCACGATTAAGGTTAGCGGCATAAATATTGTCGTTACGACTGTAAGCACCGTCATAATACGGTTCTGTTTAACATCGAGTCTCGATTTGTAAGTATCGCGAATCTGACTAGTATAATCAAGAAGGGAATTGACCATATCAAAAAGTCTTGAAACCCTGTTGGAGAAAAGTCTGAAATATCTTAAATTGTCTGCTTTGAAAAAGTTGTTTTCGTTCTCTTCGAATTCCTGTGCCATATCGATAAGATGGTCGTAATGAGTACGGAAATCTCTCATGAAACCTCTTATGTCGTTCACCCTTTCCATATCGGCTTCGCGGTCGTTTTCTATGTTCTTTTCGATGGCATCAAGTTCGCTTTCAAAATTCTCAAGAAGTGTTAAGTCTTCTTTTATAATCTGTTCGAGAAAGTCATATATGAATCTTTCAAGACTCGGCATTCTCCATTTTTTTGCATTGGTAATCTTCTTAATTATCTTTAAAACATTATCCGAAGGATCAATAAATACGATGCCTTTTTCATCAAGTGCAAATGCGAAATCCTTATAATCACCCGCAAGATCTTTTCTGTCGGGAAGCGAAAATGTTCCGGTTACGGAATCGTAGTTTACCTCGGCTTTGGTTGTATGAATATCGAGCGTATCAAAGTCCATATCGATACCCATTTCAAAGTCTTCGCGTTCCTTCTGCCATTCTTCGGGTGTAAGTACCGCTACATACTGTGCCTTACCGTTGTGGCATTCTTTTGCGGAACATTCATTAAGTGTGCTTTCGATCAAATAATACATATAAATACCTTCTTCACATAAAAAGATTAATACTGTTAATTCTGTGAGATAACTTCCACTGATTTATTAAAGAAATTCTTTAATTTCTCGCTCTTTGGATTCTCAAACACTTCCTCGGGAGTACCGATCTCCTCGATCACTCCGTCTGCAATGAAAATGATCTTACTTGCCACTCTTCTGGCAAACTCCATCTCGTGAGTAACGATGATCATTGTATTGTCGTTTGATTTAAGTCCTTCGATAACCCTTAATACTTCACCCGTAAGTTCGGGATCGAGAGCCGATGTGGGCTCATCAAAGCAAAGGATGTCAGGATGCAGAATAAGTGCTCTCGCAATGGCAACTCTCTGCTGCTGTCCGCCCGAAAGTTCACAGGGATAAGCTTTCATTTTATCCTTAAGTCCGACTCTCTCAAGGATCCCGGTCGCTTCTTCGTCTATGCGGGCATATTCTTTCTTTAAGTCATCCGAACTTCCTTTGTTTTTCTTATTGTTTTCCTTGGCAAGAAGTCTTGCTGCAAGAGTCAGATTGTTAAAAACATTGTACTGTGGGAAAAGATTAAACTGCTGGAACACAAGACCGAAATGAAGTCTTTTGGTCCTTAGATTCTTTTCGTTTGCTTTTCCTAAAGCATCATCAAAGATCACATCATCTTTAACCGTGATCTTTCCCTCATCGGGAATGATAAGCTGATTAAGGCATCGAAGAAGCGTGGTTTTTCCGCCTCCGGAAGAACCGATGATCGCAAGCACTTCGCCTTTATTCAGTTCAAACGAAACGCCTTTTAATATGTCTTCTTTATCAAATCTTTTCCTTAAGTTTTCTACCTTTAAAACCGTTTCCATTTTTACCTCTGTAAACTTCGTTTAGTGATATGAACACGTCACTAATAGGTTATCCTTTGTAATAATCCAGTTTCTTTTCAATCTTACCGAACACGATCGTGAGCACTCCGGTGAAAAGTAAGTAGAATGCACCGATGTAGAATATCGGCCAGATGATAGCTTTAAGTCCTACGATATCCTGAGCAGCCTTAAGAAGTTCCACACATGAAACAACTCTTGCAAGCGAAGTATCCTTAACAAGCGTGATGATCTCATTTCCCATAGGAGGAATGATCCGCTTGATTACCTGTGCAAGAATGATCTTAAAGAATATCTGCGCCTTGGTCATACCAAGCACCTGACCTGCCTCATACTGCCCCTGTGAAATACTCTCGATTCCGCCGCGGTATATTTCCGAGAAGTAACATGCGTAGTTAATGATAAATGCGATGATCACAGCGGGAAGTCTGTTCAGACCGGTCGTGTGAAATATAAGTCCCGGTCCGTAGAACACCAGAATGATCTGGAGCATAAGCGGCGTACCTCTTATAACCCAGACAAATCCTTTGGTCAGTACCTTTATGAACTTGACCTTGGACATACTTCCGAACGTGATGAGAAGTCCGAGCGGAAGCGCACCCACAAGGGTAACCGCAAATATAAAAAGTGTCAGTTTAAATCCGTCCAAAAGCTGAAGGGTAACTTCCACAAATGTTTTCAAAAACGGAATCGTTATTAATACTTCATCCATAAAGCTTTTAATTGCCGATAACATTTCTAACATATAAATATATTCTTTCTTTAATTTATTTTTTATATCAACAATATATTATTTTACACAATATTTCTTACTTTGTAAAAAAAATTAAGGCCCGAATTTCTTCGAGCCTTTTTATATGTTAATACCATATTGCTTAAAGCTTTCCCCAGGGCTGTCGGTCCATGTAAGATCTGCTGATGGGGACATTCTGTATCGATCTTGAAACAATATAGTAAATAAAAGGGGAAATGATGCATACCGCGAATGCCGCAAAAAGCAGTCCGATATTCATTGAGCCTGCAAAAAACTCAAATTTTGTCGGCAGTCTCAGGAAAGAATTCTGGAATATTCTGGCTGATTTTGCCAGTATTTCCGGGATCTGAACAAGCATGATGAGTACCATTAATCCCAATATACCGATTCCGAGTCCCTGCTTTTTGTAAAGTAATGAAACTGCTATATAAGTTAAGATATTAAAGATCATATAGTTTATAAGGAAGATCGCAATGTCGCTTCCCGGTGCTTCCTCGATAAACATGATAAAAAAGTATTTTGTAAGAATAAAGACAAAGAAATGAATTATATTGGATATAAGCAGAATGATCGTGAAATGTTTAAGAACATATTTCTTAGCCTTTTCCGAAGACTGAACCATTTCAGACACCACTGTCTGATAAGAAACATTCACAAAATACGTACTGCTTATGCTTGCCATCAAGCCCTGAAGTACCAGTCCGATGGGCATAAAGATGTACATTATGCAGTTGAAGAAGAATATTATGATCACAACCAGAAGCATTTTGCTCTGATATGTGTAATTAAATAATTTTACAGTGTCTTTGAGTTTCATTTTATCTACCTTCCGATATTCTGTCGTTATACCACTCTTTATTTATGAAATTCTTCATAAGGATCACACCGATAACATTAATGATCACATCCGCCGTTAAATAAACCGCTGTGGTTGCAATAATGATTACCGGCGGAATCTTTTCAAACGGGAAAACACTTAAGATCATTGTCGGAAGAATCCATATAAATCCAAAACTGTATATCAATGTCGATATGGTATTGTTTTCTATTTTTCTGCAGATCCAGCAGAGAAGACTGGATACCATATGGCTGCTGACAATTCCCAATATGCTCATAAGTATAAGCGGCAGAAGATTTTTATCCGAAATGATCGCCCTTGAGATAAATAATCCCAGATAGATCACACCGATCAGGATCAGTCTTTGGAAAATATCCCATTTGATTATGTTTAAGATCACCGTTTTCCCTATCGAAGAAGTTTTGGCCATCTCGTTAAGCTGAGAATTGTTGACCATTATTGTTCCTATACAGTATCGGTCGGAGACACATATCACTATTACCGAGTAGATCATTGAAAACATCGAAACAAATGAGAGTATAAATACGCATGATTCCGAATTTCTAAAGATAAATGTAAGTGCAAAACTTACTGCCAGGATCACACAAGGGTAAAGAATATAGGCTGCCGATATTATTCTTTTTGAAGTATATGCATTGTATTGTTTAATCATTTTTATCATTTCGTCTAACCTCTCTGCGATCACAGTACCGGCATCTGAAGTTTGGAATTCTGCTTAAGGAGTGCCACGCAGATCTGGAAAAGATCCGGTTGTTCAAACGAAACATCCATTCCGGCAAAACGTTCTGTATCTTCGGATAAAGCTATGCCCTCGAATCCGTATTTTCCCGCATGCGCCGAGATCATAAATTCCGATGCCGCTTTTTCTTTTTCTGCATCACCCTTTATAAGAATGTACTTTTCTTTTATGTCTGTTACGAATCCCTGCTCGAGAACTTTTCCGTTATCCATTACGATGATGTAATCAGTAACGTCTTCCATATCGGAAATATTATGGGTGGAAAAAAGCACGCTCCTTTTTCCGTTTCCTTCTGCGATATATGTACGTAAAATATCCGAGAGCATGTCTCTCATTAAAGGATCCAGCGCAGATGCGGGCTCATCGAGGATAAGAAGATCCGTCTTTCTTGCAAACACGGTCGCAAGCATGAGCTTCATGATATTTCCGTCCGAAAGCTTCGAGATGCATTTTCCCTTTGGACCGAAGATCGAATCGTCGATATTTAATGCCTTGCAGATGGAATCAAATTTTTCTTTGTCGAAAGAATCAAAAAGCATATCACTTAATTCTCTGACCTGTTTGCCGTTCCAGTGAGGTAAAAGGTAATTCCTGGTTCCTGTAAATCCGATCCTTTCCATAATGCCGTCGTCATCAATCTTCTTTCCGTCGAAATATGTGACGCTTCCCTTATTGTCTCTTCTTATACCGCCGAGGATATTTAAAAGAGTTGTTTTTCCCGCACCGTTTTCTCCGACTAAAGCCGTCGAGAATCCTTCGGGTATGTGAAGTTCGGGAACATCAAGTTCGAATTTGCCGAATCTCTTGTTTAAATTATTTCCTGTAATAACGTCTGTATAATTCATGATAATCTCCGTTCTGCTAAAATCTGCCTTACTCCTGTTCGGATAATTTAATAAGCACTTTAAGAGTTTCTATAAGTTCTTCTTCAGTCATTCCCGCAACTTTCGAAGCCTTGATAGCCTGCGTTAAGTCTTCCTCGACTTTCCTTATGTGCTGCTCTCTCAAAAGTTCGCTGTCCTGCGCATTGACATAGAAACCTTTGCCCTGAACCGCTGTCACAAGTCCCTCGCTTTCGAGTTCCTCATACGCCTTTATGGTCGTTATAACGCTGGTCCTGAGTTCCTGAGCAAGTCCTCTTATCGAAGGAAGATATTCTCCTTCCTTGAACTTTCCTGAAAGTATTTCTTCCTTCAGTTGTTCGCTTATCTGTTTATATATGGGAATTCCGCTGTTTTGTAATAATTTCATACAGGTTACCTCTCAACTGTTTATGTGTTATATATACACCCATATACAGTTTTAAGTCAATACTTTTTCAAAAAATTTTTTTGAGCATAAAAAAAACTGCCCGAAATATCAGGTATTCCGGGCAGTTTGTGTAATCCGAAAATTATTATTTAATAACGTCTACACCGTATGTCTCGCCAAGTTCAGCAAGCTTTCCGTTAGCAACAAGCTGGTCGATCGCTGCGTTAACCTTAGCAACTGTTTCTGTATCTTCAAGTCTGAAGCCGATTGCGTATTCTTCGCTCTGAAGGCTTGCACCGTAAAGGATCAAAAGATCGTTGTAGTCTGTATCTTCATTGATAACTGCTTTTGCAAGTGTTAAGTCAATAACTGCTGCGTCGCATGTGCCGGCTTTTACTTCAAGAAGTGCATCCTTCTGAGCCGAGCATCCTAAGTACTTGCCGGTGGAAAGGTGTGCATCTGCTTCGATCGCACTCTCTCCTGCGGAACCGCTCTCTGCACATACATTGATTCCGTCCATATCTGCAAGAGATGTGAACTTGTCTTGATTGCTCTTGTTGATAACAACAACCTGCTCGTTAACAACATATGATTTGGAGAAAGCCATATTCTGTTTTCTCTCTTCGGTAACTGTAAGACCGTTCCAGATGCAGTCGATCTTTTTGGACTTAAGTTCTACTTCCTTCTGGTCCCATTCAATTTCCTGGAACTTAACGGGTACTCCTACGATCTCCGAAACGGCCTCAGCGAATTCTGTATCGAATCCGATAAGCTTTCCGCTCTCATCATAGTAGTTCATCGGCTCATAAAGTGTGATCCCGACTACTATCTCATTCTTGTTCTTAATGTATTCCCAATCCGTAGCGTTTTTGTCTGTACAGCCCACTAACATTGCGCCCATTAAAGCAGCAGCAAGTAAAACTGATAAAAACTTTTTCATTTATATATCCTCCTTGCTTCATCAAATTATTTGTTCTACTCTTCAATAAAGCATAAACATACTATCAGTATATTTTGCTTCTGTCAATTGAATTGAATTGATATCCTAAGCAATTTTAGTTATAATATAAGATAAACTTCTTGTAAAAAGGGAACCTTGTCGGAAAAGACGGAGGTATTATGTTTTATCACATAGAATTTGATATTGCGGCGGTTTTTGTTACGCTGTTTATCAGTTATTATGTAATATTCAAAAAAGGTTTGAGAAGACACGCCAACCGTGTCTTTTTAATCCTGCTCGCGCTTCATTTCGTAGCGGAGATTTCCGACATCTTCGGTTCACTGGCCAATAACTATCCCGGATCCACAAGTCTTTGGGCTCAGGATCTCTGGAATTACACTTATCTTATCTCTCAGAATGTACTGGCTTTCACTTTTGTCCTTTATCTTTTTTACCTTTTAGGATATGAAAAAAACAGAAAATATGCATTCTGGCTTCTCTGCATTCCAATCGGAGCGGAACTTTTGCTTCTTTTATCCAACCCGTTCCATAATCAGGTATTTTACTATGATGAAAACGGCGCTTACCTTCACGGATCACTTTTCCCGATCCTCTACGGAATCGCTCTCGCATACATGATCTTTGCGGTATTCCTTGCAATACGTCACGGCAAAGAACTGACTCGCGGCAAATCCACCGCCCTTTTGTTCTTTATATTTATATCTTTCGTTCCCGTTGTTTTCCAGATGATATTCCCGCAGTATCTTCTTACACTGTTCTTCGAAACTCTGGGTCTGATGGGTATTCTTTTTACAATAGAGAACAAGGACGATATCATAAACCCGACAACCGGAATTCTTAACCGTTTTGCTTTAGAGAATGCACTTGAAGAAGCAATGCGTGACAAGAATGCCACTCTTATTTCGATCAAGATTCCCAATCTGAATTATTACAATAAGATGATCGGATTTGAGAACATGAACGAAATACTCGGAAAGATCTCGGATTATCTTGAGAAAACATTCCACGGCGATTCATGTTATGACTGCGGCCGCGGACATTTTGCAATCCTTTGCGGAGAGATCGAGGAAGAAGAGATCGAGGCACTTAAAAACAAGATCTTTTATCGTTTCGAGAAATCATGGGGCAAAGGAAAATTCTCGCTCGCTTTCCCCGTACAGTTCGGTGTGATCCATCTTCCCGAAGATGTTAAAACAATGGAGAATCTTCTTATGATCCTTGATGCCTCTTTTGACGGCAAGGATTCTTCCGTCATGGACGTGGCAAAGATGATCTCCGATTACGAACGCCGTGTACTGATCGAAAGACTTATCGATAAAGCATTAAAGAATAAATCCTTCCAGGTTTATTATCAGCCCATCTGGAATTTCCACACGGGCAAGGTTCAGTCGGCTGAAGCTCTCTGCAGACTGATCGACGATGAATACGGCTTCATCGCACCCGATGAGTTTATTCCCATTGCCGAACAGAACGGAACTGTTCTTGAGATCGGTAAATTCGTTTTCGAGGAAGTCTGCCGTTTCTATCAGGAGGGACGACTCAGGGATCTGGGCATTAATTATGTCGAAGTAAACCTCTCGGTTATCCAGTGCATGAGCAGAAACTTAAAAGAGACTTTTGATTCGATCTTAAAGAAATACTCTCTTGATTCAAACTGTATCAACCTTGAGATCACCGAATCGGCTACCGTGGACAATCAGAAAGTCCTTATAAGCACGATCGATAATCTGTCCGATTCCGGCTTTTCATTCTCGCTTGACGATTACGGAACCGGCTATTCAAATATCGCATATATGTACGATATGCCTTTTACGATCATTAAAATAGATAAAAGCATTCTCTGGAAAGCAATGCACCCCGAAAGCGGCGAAGGCCAGAGAAATGCCGTTATATATCTTGAAAACACCGTCCGCATGCTCAAAGACATGAATTACTCCATACTCGTGGAAGGTGTTGAAACATTAGAGCAAAAGATGCTTCTTGAGAGTCTGGAGTGTGATTATCTACAGGGCTATTATTTTTCCAAACCAATTCAGAAGCAGGTATTTGCCGACTATCTGAAGGTGGTAAACGCTTAATGGTCCTCTGGTTTTATGTAGTTATTCTTTTTATATCTTTTATCTGCTGCATAATTTATTACTGGAAAATGCGGAGTTACTTCTCCGTGCATTACACTCTTGTCTTTATTCTTGCTTTTCTCTCACATCTTTGTTATGTGCTGCTGGCCGTATCCAAAGATCTGAGAGAAGCGATCATAATCAATAAATTCCTGTATGTAGGCGGGTGCTATTTTGAACTGGTGGGACTCGTACTGATCTTCTCCCTCTGCAAGATCAACATTCCCAAATGGATCCGTTTTATCATGGCGCTTTATTCGACCTTTATTTTCTCCTGTGTCATGACGGTCGGTTATTCCCCCATATTCTATAAAAACGTGGACATTGTCGAAAAGAACGGAGTTACCGTACTTGTAAAAGAATACGGCCCGCTTCATTCCATGTTTTACATTATGGTCATCATATATCTGGTTGCCACGGTATTTGCCCTCATATACGGCTGGTTTAAAAACCCCAATGTTTCAAGGACCAATCTCGCAATTGCCGCTTTTATGCAGATCTTCACCATCTTCTCTTACATCGGAGGAAGAGCGATAAACAAAGATATCGAATGGGTTGCGCTGGCGGACCTCGTAAATGAGATAGGCTTCCTTATCATCATGGACCGTATCGGACTTTACCGTGTTGACGATCTGGTCAGCAGTTCGATCTTAAACGAAGGACACCTCGGATACATTTCCCTGGATTTCAAAAAGCATTATTTAAGTGCTACCTCGGTTGCAAAACATTACTTCCCCGAGATCGCAAAGAACAGGGCTGACAGGACGATCACTTCCGACGAGCTTCGCGAGCTGTTTGATACATGGATCGAAGAATTCAAGAAAGAAAATGTTTCCAAAACACATATCTACCGCCGCGGCGGCTTCATTTATTCAATACATGTCGCACATTTATACGACGGTAAAAGAAAGCGCGGTTATCTCCTTGTCATATCCGATGACACTGCGCATCAGCAGCATCTGGAAGGGATCGAGCGCTACAATAAGAATCTTAATAACGAACTGATAGTTAAAACAAAACTCATCCAGGAACTGCAGAATAAAAAATCTGCCGAATAAACTTACGCCCGGATATTTTTAAAATATTCTTGACAGACTTTTTTTCACATGTTATATTTCGATTAATTTAATACATTAAACCGTTGATGCGGAGATAAAGGCAGTTATGCCCATACAGAGAATCCGGGATGCTGAGATCCGGGTACGAAACAGATTGTCAAATGGACCGCAGAGGGCGCAGTCAAATGTAGCAATACAGAGTATTCTGCGACGTACAGGCAGACGTCATTTGCCGGAGATATGAAGGTATCTCGCTAAGCGCACGAGTCAGATCGTGAATCAGGGTGGCACCGCGGATAGTATATTCGTCCTTGACAGAATCAACAGATTTTGTCAGGGACTTTTTTATTACTTTTTTCTTCTTGTAACAACACTTT
>CACZOG010000223.1 GCA_902782715.1 uncultured Lachnospiraceae bacterium
GATTTTATCTACGTACCCATGAATGCGGACTCATCAATGATCAGATACCAGTTGGATTCCGATACTAAGGAAAGCTTTAAGAACCTTGGTGCCATCGAACGTTACTCACTTATGGTAATGGAAAAAGAAAGAGGCGGCGATGTCAACTGGAAAGAAGAGATAAGTAATTTCAACAAGGATATTCTTGGCGATATTCCCAAGAAATCATTCAAAAAGTCCAATACAACTTACACGATCCTCGGTGAAGAGAAAAAGTGTAAGGCCGTAACCGTTAACGTATCCGGCGATGAAGCGTTTGATATTATTGAAGGTTTCGGAGACCTGATCTACAAAGGAATCGAAAGCGACGAAGAAAAGTCCGGAGCATTCGAAGATCTGCTTTCATCGTATGAAACATCAGGCGGAAGTCTTGATCTGACCATGACAACGTATCGCTACAAGAGAACACCTGTAGCCATTTCAATGGAAGTAGTCTCAAACGGTGAAGTTTCCAACTACGAAATCAGTTACTACAAGAAGAGCAGTGAAAAACAGTTTATCTTTGACAGCGGAGATTCCTACTATGAAGAAAGCGTTATTTCAAAGGGAATCGGTCAGACTCATATGACAAACAAATGTGACCTTGGCAGTTCTTTCGTTACAATCGAGCAGGATTCGACCGGTATCGGCAACTCCAAGGATTTAAAGGGAACATTTGAGATTATCCCTAACACTGATTCTGACGAAGACAGCATGGCATCGATCGCAGGTAATACGATCACCGGAACCATCGAAGAAACTTCGATTCTCGGAAACGGTCTGAAAACGACCACGATTGAAAGTGAAAACGGAAGTATTTCCATCATCACCACTTTGGAAAGAGTAAGCCTTGATTCAAGCAAGATCACTCCTCCGGCATTTATTTCCGAGTCCGGTGTTGACTGCACGAGCCTTGAAGACCTGAAGACGATCATGAAAGTTTACACCAATGATGATGCACCGTCAGTAGACAACGGTATTATTCATATGGCACAGGTATACTACCTTATGATCCAAAAGAGCGGAGTGATCAAATAGATCCGGAGTAAACTATGATTGAGGCAAAAGGTCTTGTAAAAAAATACGGAAAATATGTTGCGGTTGACAATTTGTCTTTTAATTTGGACCTTGGCGAAAGCGTGGTGCTGCTTGGTGCAAACGGCAGCGGAAAAAGTACGTTAATGGGTATGCTTGCCATGGTTTTAAAACCGACGGAGGGAGAAGTACTTATTGATGGTCAGAAGGGCAAAAAGGCAAAGTCGAAAATAGCTTATGCTCCGCAGAATATCGTATTGTTTGAAGAATTAACGGTTACGGAAAATCTGTATGCATGGTCTTCTCTTAAGGGCAAAGAAAATGTCGACAGAGCGGATTATCTGATTTCCGAACTTGATATGGGAAGTTTTAAAAAGAAACGCGTTGACCGTCTTTCCGGCGGTCAGCGCAGAAGAGTGAATATCGCAGTGGCGATGATGGGTAATTACGATTACCTGTTTCTTGACGAACCCCTTGCGGGAATCGACGAATATGGCGGTGAATGCATAGAATCTCTTTTAAGAAAAGAGAAGGAGAGCGGGCGCGGTATTCTGCTCACTGAACACAATCCCACCATTTTACTGCCTTTAATGGACAGACAACTTAAACTGGACGGGGGTCATTTTATCGGATGAAGCCTTTCACGTTCATTTTGTATGATATAAAAAGACTGTTCGGTCACGGGAAAACGGCGATACTTGCTATGTTATCGCCGATTCCTGTTTTATTGCTTTTTGCAACTTTTCTTGTACCGTTCCTAACCACAGATTCCGGTTCAAAACTTTCGATTGCATTATATAATGCAGATTCAAGTGAAGAACTTGCGGAATTGGTAGATATGATCATTGCTCCGGAAGTCGCCGACGGAAGGGTGGTCATTTATCCGGTGAATGATACCGAAACCGGAATAAAACTGGTGAACGAAGGAAAGGTTGCAGCCTTTTTTTATATTCCTCCAAACACTTATACGGATCCGATGAACGGAAAAAGGGCTGCAATAGAGTTTTATTATTCTCAGGAACATGCATTTGAATCCTTATTGTTTTATGCGTCTGCCCATAGTACGCTGTCTGTATTCGGCCAGGGTATAAGGATCGTCTATCTTGCTGCCGACATCGCATTAGATAAGGGAGTAACGGCAGAAGATGTGATCACTCTCTGGGAAGAAGGCAGTGATGAACTGGTGGATGTTCATCTGCACCGCGGTAAAATAATCGGTAAAAGCGGTGTTTTTTCTCCGGGCAATGATTATTATCTCAGATTTCTGATGGCAGGTCTTTTCGCTGTCTGCGCGTATTTTGTCTCATTCCCGATCATTTATCTTACAAGTCTTGATATTTCCGAGATATTCGGTAAAAGAAATACATCAAAGAGCAATCTGGCCGGATTTTATTTTGCCAGACTTTTTTCGGGTACTCTTCTCATAATGTGCGCTTTTTTGATCATGTATCCGATAGCACGCGCCATCAGACGTTTTCCGGTAAGCCTTGCTTTATCGGTTTTCCCGGCAATGATCTTAACGGCTCTTGCGTTCAGCGCGCTGGCGATCCTTATAGGAGCGGTATTCAAAAATGGACATACATCTCTCTGGGCGGGTCTTTATTTCGGATTTGTTTCGATTCTGGGAGTGATATTCCTTATGTCAAATTCTTCACTTCCTAAATTTGTTTCATTTTTGATGGAAATATCTCCGCTTCGTGCGAGTGTCAGTATTTTTTCCAATGCTTTGTTCACACTGGTACCTGAAAGATACTTTACGGATATGTTTATTCTGCTTGCCTCATTCATCGTTTTCACGATATGCGGCTTTTTCGTTTATCTGAAGAGGGGGAGCAAAGTATGAATTATTCGGCGATTTTCAAAGGCAGAATGAGAGCTCTTTTTACGGATGTTTCTTCTCTCGTCATACTCATAATCATTTCTGTTGTTTCGGTTTATATTTCAATAGTCAGTCATCGTGCCGATTCGGTTATCGAAACGCCCATAGCGGTAGTAAATTACGATAAAGGAATATGGGGAGATGAGCTTATTAAAGTACTTCAGTATGAAGAGGATTATGATTTTTATGTTACCGATGAGGAACAGGCACGAAAAGCCATTGCCCGCAACAAAGCTCACGGACTGATAATCATAAAACCTGATTTCTCCGAAAAGATATCTCAGGGAGAATATAAATCTCTCTTTTCCGTTACGGTTATGTCCGACAGTTATGAACTTAATGCTTTTACCGAGGTATTGATCAACGATGCCATTAAGATCTGGATGGAGTCCGTTACGGAAGTTAAGCTTGAAGAAATCGCAAACGCAAGCGAAGATGAAATAGAATCATTTCGCGAGGATGCAATGGAAATATGGGGCGGTGAATCTCTTCTGGATATCGAATCGATTATGGTTAATTACACGAGCGGTGAAACAGATGAGGAAGAAAATACATATTCCGGAATAAGATGGTATGCCGCGTTGTCGCTTTTTTATCTGATCATCGGCGGTACATGGATGTGCGGTTACGGAAGCGGCGGACTCTTAAAAAGAGCGATCGGAAAAGGCGGAAATATTGCGCTTATGTATATTTCTCAGGCTCTGCCGGGACTGATCGTTACAACAGTTATGCTGATCCCCGTTTTGATCGCGGAGAAATCTTGCGGAAATCCATTTTTCATTTTGCTTGCGTATGTACTTTATATGTTTGGAGCAAGCGGAATGGCTCTGGTGGTTTGTTCTTTTTCCGGACATTTATCCAACCTGGTTTTGACCGCACCTGTAGTAACAATGGCGGCGTCGCTTATATCGGGGCTTTTGTTTAAACTTCCGAACTGGGCTAAATTCTGGGAGATCATTTCTGTTGTTTTCCCGGGACACTGGTTCGTTCTGGCGATAGAGGGAAATCATTTCTTTTTAGGCGCAATCATTGCCGGCATGGCATGGTTTTTGGTTGGAATGATCACCGCATGGCTGCTCGGATTAATAAGAAAAAAATAAAACATACTATCTTTTATAAGGAGAATTTGATCATGAGAAAACTAGTTAAGGTATTTTTACCTGCTCTGTTATTGGCTGTCGGAATGACAACATTTGCATGCGGCACCAAAGCAGAAGAGGAAGAAGTAAGCATTGAAAATGCGACACCCATTAATGAAGACGATCTTATCGGAACATGGAAGGGCGTTGAGGGAGAAATATCTACTCTTACATTTTCAAAGAGCGGCAGTTTTAAGGATGATGCCGGAGATATTTCCATGTCGGGTACCTACTTTGTAGATACTGTTTCCAATACCGTTACTGTTAACGAGAGCGAGTATGGAATGTCATTTACGTACGATTGTACTTTGGAAGGAAATGTTCTTACATTACAGGTTGACGGAGGAAATCCCAGGAAATTCTGTAAGATCAAATAGGCATTCTTTACACAGGTGATTTCGATCGCAGAGTCCCCGAAGAGTAATTGCTCTTCGGTTTTTTTATGTTAAAATATGATTATTCGTAAATACTTAAACGGAAAGGAGGATACCATGAAATTTGATAATACTGATAAAAGGGATATATTGATAATGGTTACTTTTCCCAATATTGATAAGATAAAAGAAATACAGAAAAAGTATTATGATATAGCAGATAAAATAGAACCGCATATCGCTGTAACATTTCCTTTTGATTCTGATATATCTGACGAAGAACTGTATGAAAAATTATGTAAAATAACAGAAAAATATAAACCGTTTAGGATAACATGTCATGGTGTTTTTACTCCTTACGGTGAGCCTGATCACAGATTTTTAAATATCACAGAAAACAAAGAAATCATAAAAAGTATGAGTGATGATATCTACAAAAATATCATTCAGGAACAGTTAGAATACAGAGATAAATATAATTATGATCCTCACATCAGTTTAGCCAATAAGCCTTTGGATGAGGAAATAGAATTAGATGAAACATTCGAAATGATCGTTGATTCATTATATGTAGAAAGAATCGGCAGTAATGATGAATCAATCAGATTGTATGATATAAAATTAAACGAGCGGTAAATATGGTTACAAAGCTTAGGTACGCAAATACAAATATATATCTTTTACGGGGAGACAAAGGTAATGTTCTGGTCGATACGGATTATGCCGGAACTCTGATGAAGTTCTATAAAAGCCTCAAGGCCGGTGATCTGACGATAAAAGACATTAACTATGTAATGGCAACTCATTATCATCCTGATCATATAGGACTGGTCAGCGAGCTAATGAAGCAGGGAGTAAAGCTCATCCTTGCGGATTCTCAAACCGGATCGGTCCATTATTCCGATAATATATTTGCAAGAGAACCCGTGCTCGGATATGAACCGATCGATGAATCATCGGCAATCGTTATAACATCTGATGAGAGCAGGGCATTTTTCAAAGATCTGGGAATCGAAGGTGAGATGTTTTATACCCCAAGTCACAGCGAGGACAGCATTTCCATTAGTCTTGACGAGGGCATCTGTATCGTGGGTGATCTTGAGCCGTATGAATACCTGGCAGCATACGAGGATAATGAAAAACTTAGAGCCGATTGGGATAAAGTATTGTCATACGTTCCCAAAGTTATCTGTTATGCGCATGCTAACGAAAAGGAAATAAACGGATGGAAATAGTTAAGAATTTGGGAATACCGGTAACGGAAATCGCCGATTATGATCTTAATGCACCGCTTGTTTAAGAATGAGGATTATAAATGCTAAGACCCATAATTCATTTCACAGCAGAATACGGATGGATAAACGACCCGAACGGATTGGTTTTTTATGAAGATAAATTTCATTTGTTCTTTCAGTTTAATCCGAACGGACTTGTCTGGGATTCCATGCACTGGGGCCATGCGGTTTCCGATGATCTTATCCATTGGGAACAGCTTCCGACTGCTATTTTTCCTGATGAGGAAGGCGATATTTTTTCGGGAAGCTGTATTTATGACAAAGAAAACGTAAGCGGACTGGGAACGAAAGATAATCCTCCGCTTCTGGCATTCTATACTTCACATCATCCTTTGACTAAAAGAGAAGAACAGTGTATTGCCTACAGTCTGGACGGAATGACATTTGAAAAGTATTCTGATAATCCTGTGATACCAGGTAAAGACAATACGCCTGCCAGAGATCCGCATGTATTTAAAAATGTGGTAAAAGGCGGTTACAGTATGTGCCTGACCGTTGAAGAGAAAGTTCTTTTTTACCATTCGACAAATCTTACTGACTGGAAAAATACAGGGGAATTTCTGCTTCCTGAATATGCACTTAAAGGAATGATCGAATGTCCCTGCATGTGCATGTTTGAATGTGAAGGAAAAAGCCAATATGCATTGATGATGAGCATGGATATTCCCGAGAGTGAATTTTACAAACTTCCCCAAGAGGCAGTGCCGCATTCAAGACTCATGCAGTATTTCGTCGGAGATTTTGACGGTGAAAAGTTTATTGTTTCCGATTCGCAAAAGGAAGTTAAGCTTGTTGATTACGGACCGGATTTTTATGCTGGAACAGTCTTTTCCAATTATCCCGAAACGATCATGATGGCATGGCTTGGCAATTCACCGGAAAGCATGAAAATCCCGACTGAAAATGAGGGCTTCAGGGGCATCCTGAGTTTCCCGCGAAAACTGGAACTTATTAAAACGGATAAAGGTTACAGATTAAAGCAGAGCTTTTATCCTCCTGCAGAAAACATCGAAGGTATTATATACAACGAATTTGGAGAAAAAGAAGAACTTATCGACAATTGCGTTAAAGAAACTATTATGAGTGAAGGATACGGCATTTGCGAAATGATTAGCCGGTAAAACTCAGATAGATATAAAAAATCTGCGACTTCAGTTTGCAGATTTTTTATTACCTTCAGAAATGTGTACAATATTGACAAAGTGTACACTTTGTACATATAATGCAATCAGACGAGGGACATTTAATACTGATTATTTTGGGAGGTATTTTATGGATATGATAAATGCAACTGATGTTCGTAAAAACTGGTCAATTACATTAGATAACGTTGCACATGAAAGACCTGCATATATTAAGAGAACCCACGACAATGTGGCAATCTTTAGCGTTGATACCCTTAATATGATGCTTGCAGGTTATCATTTTAATGCCAGGAGATTTAAGGAAAAAGACGGATCCGTTACGCTCAGTTCGGTAGATCTGGACATTGTAGTTAACGATGTTAACGAGGAAGCAGCCAAGAGAAGGCTGGCTGAATATATAAAAGAATATGCAGAAGAGTTTTATTCTGAATATTCATACTGGAGCAAGGCCCCTAACAGACAATCACATATCCCGTATGTTTTTAAAGCACTTACACTGGATACGGAATCTGTCATGGAGGATATAGTATGCCGAAATGGAAAGATTTAAAACGCTTCTGTGAAGCTGATGGGTGGGAGTGCTATAAAAGTACCGATCATTTTTATTACAGAAAAAGAATGCCGGACGGAACAGTTAAGAGAACCAAGGTTTCCAGAGAGAGTGGAGAAATACATTCTCATATGTGGAAAGAGATATTAAAAAACCAATTACAAGTATCGGAAGAATATTTTAACAGGACAATATAAAAAATTTTTTCAAAAAACTATTGACATACCAAATTGGTAGGTTTATGATAGCGGATATCAAATGAAAGGAGACATGACAAATGAAAAAGTTTAACACTAACAACTCAATGTGTATGTGTATGTGTCGAATGCTTTTCCCTCGGGCTGAAATGAAGACCGGGTGTTTGGCTCTGATGTCATGCGCCTGTTAACGAAGTTTGTCATTTCGAAATTTTAGCTCGAGGGTATCAACCCCCGAGCTTTTTTAATGCTCGGCGCGTAAAAGAAAAAACACATCACAAACATAAAATTAAGTCCAAAGGACTTTGAATACAAAAGGAGAAAAAGATCATGAAAAATAATTATTTTAAGAAGATTGTAACAGGAATATTTGCTGCGGGGCTTTCGGTGTTCGCCCTTACAGCATGCACAAATAACGCTCTCGGACAGACAACCGGCAGCGCAGGCAATGAGAACAAAGTATACAGAACACTTGATGAGATCAAGGAAAGCGGAAAGATAAACATCGGTGTATTTTCAGATAAGAACCCATTCGGATATGTAGATGAGAACGGTAAGTATCAGGGATACGATGTATACTTCGCAGAGAGGATCGGACAGGACTTGGGAGTAGACATCAATTACGTTTCAACAGAAGCAGCCAGCAGAGTTGAATATCTTGAAACAGGTAAGGTTGATATCGTACTTGCAAACTTCACGGTAACAGAAGAGAGAGCCGAAAAGGTTGACTTCACTCTTCCGTACATGAATGTAGCACTTGGTGTTGTATCACATAATGATAATGTAATTACAGATCTTTCGCAGATTTCGGCAGATGACCAGGTGATCGTTATTTCCGGTACAACAGCAGAAACATACCTTGAAAAGTATAACCCCGAGATCAAACTTCAGAAGTTCGATACATATGCAACTGCAAAGACTTCTTTTGAAAACGGTACAGGTGTTGCATGGGCTAACGACAACACGGAAGTAATTGCTTACGCACTTGAGAACGAAGGCTATACGGTAGGTATTCCTTCACTCGGAAGTCAGGACACTATCGCTCCCGCAGTATCCAAGGGTAACACAACACTTTCTGACTGGCTCAATGAAGAAACAGTCAAGCTCGGCGAAGAGAATTTCTTCCATGCAGATTATGAAGCAACACTTATCGACACTTACGGTGCTGACTATGAAGACACACTTGTAGTTGAAGGCGGTCAGGTTGCGGCAGGCAGTGCAGACACTGAAACAGCAGATATCGTAAAAGGTAACGGAGAAACCATCAGAGTAGCAGCAACAAGCGTGCCTCACGCAGAGATCCTTGAAGAAGCAAAAGGAATCCTTGAAGACAAATACGGATACAAACTTGAAGTTGTGGAATATAACGATTATGTTCAGCCCAACCTGGTTGTTGAATCAGGCGAATTCGATGCTAACTACTTCCAGCACGTTCCTTACCTTAACAGCTTTAACGAAGAACAGAAAACACACCTTGTGGTAGCTGGCGAGATCCACTACGAACCCTTCGGAATTTATCCCGGAACAAAGAGCAGCCTTGAAGACATAGCAGATGGCGATTCGATCGCAATTCCAAACGATACAACAAACGAAGCAAGAGCACTTTTACTTCTTCAGGATAACGGGATCATTACATTAAAAGAAGGTGCAGGCCTTACAGCTAC
>CACZOG010000224.1 GCA_902782715.1 uncultured Lachnospiraceae bacterium
TAAGTTCTTTGCGGCAATGGAATATTCCTCAAGTCCGGTAAGTTCTCTTCCCGCATATTTGCCAAGATGCGAGAATGCGGGTGTCAACACAGGCATGCTCCACTTCTCGCCGAAGAGTTCGCATTCCGTGCTTGCCGCTTTCGTTCCTATAAGTCTCTGTTCGAAAAGGATCGAATCCATAAACTGTTCATTTATTAAATTGGCATCACTTATTCTGTTTTCCATGAAACCCTCCTATAAACTCTGCAGATACTTCATATACTTAATGTAATCTTCATCAGTTGAAAGATGCTCTAAAATGATCGGCATATCCTTATCGAGTTCATCTATCTTCTTCATATAATAAAGAAGCGGAAACTCTCCCCTGCCGGGTGCGCATTCTTCAAGCTGGAAAGTATACTCTTCTTTTAAGTGAACATCTTTGATGTGACAGCTTCTGATCTTTCCACCGAGCATATCTATGCATTTATCAAGGAAGCTTTCGATATTAAAATACCTATCAGCCGAATTGATCATATTAATGGGATCCAGATGAACTGCGAATCTTTCCCTGGCGACATCCTCTATAAGACAAAGATATTCCTCGGGTCCCGTCGGAAACATCCAGGGCATCGGCTCAAGTGAAAAGTAAGTATTCGTTATCTCTGCCGCATCGATTATCTCACGTGTTTTATCCACGATCTTTTTCCATGTCTTATCGGAGAAATTCTCCTTGTAATGACCGTCCCATCTCGGGCCCATAGCGCCCGCAACATTAACGGCACATCTTGCGCCGAGACAGTCTGCGAGTTTTAACTGCCTGATACAATAGTCAGTGTTTGCCTTTTCCTCGTCAGGATCCAAAGACATGGCATTACGCCAGATACCGACTTCCGCGATCATAAGACCTGCTTCGTCGGCGGCGTTTTTATATTCGTCTATTTTTTCTTTGGGCGCATTACAGTCAAGCGGAAAAACTACCGCCTTGCACCCTAATTTAATCTGATTATCTGCCCATTCACGGGCGGTCGAATGACCAAGAGGTGATGAAGTCCCCAATCTCATATGTAACCCCTTTTCTTTTTTTATTTTATTTTGTTCATCCACTGCACAGCTAAATCGGGCCATGTTCTTACATCTGCAAAATCTTTTAACGGATCTCTGCCGGCGAAAGTCGGATTCTGCATATCGGCTTCCGAAGGCTCGGGCTTCTCGTCGGGAAACTGTTCTTTTAACTCTTTAACCCTGTGATCGGGAACGTTTACTCCCTTTCCTTCTTTTACCGCTTTTACGGCACGGAAAACCTGGTCCATTGTAAATTCTTCGAACTTTCCTGCAAAGAAATCCTCGTTAGGAACACTGAGTCCGTGGAATCCCTCGGGGAATACGTAGTGTGCGAAGAAGACTCCCTTTTCCTTGAGGGCTTTTGCCATAAGATAGCTGTTCTCAACAGGAACGAGATCGTCGGTTGCCGTCTGCCAGATAAAGCAGGGAGCAGTATCTTCATCCACGTTTTTCTCAAGCGAGAAATAATTCTTATCATCTTCGGATGCGTTCTCTCCGAGGAGTGCGTTTACCGAAAAGATATGTGTATATTCGCCCATTGTGATCACGGGATAAGAAAGGATCGCCCCGTCGGGTCTGCAGGAAATGTCTTTGTATTCAGGATCAGCATCTTCTATTTCTTTATGATGCACTGCAACACATCCGCATACATGTGCACCTGCGGAAAAACCGCAGACAAAAAGTCTCTTTCCTTCGATATTGTACTCAGCAGCTCTCTTACGAATGAATCTTATTGCACGTGCAAGAGCGTTCATAGGCTGTTTCTTTAAAGGAACCGCGAAAGTGATATCCGTGGTGTAAGTAAGAATGAAGACATTCATTCCCCTGTTATAAAACTCCATCGCGGGAATTGTAGCCTCGGGAGGAACAACCATGCAGTATCCGCCGCCCGGAACGATTATCATGCAGTCTCTTGCTTCATCATCGTCATGAATATATGAATGTATATTCGGGACAAATCCGTATGCCGCTTCGTATGTGTATTCTCCGTTTTCCCAAATGTTTTCTGCTGTTTTTCTCATTTCTGTCTCCGTTATATGTGCTCAATTATTATATATGTTCTTTTATATTTATATAATTATCTATATATCTATATTATTATCTATATATTTATATAACTCTCTTTTTCAAAAGTGTTACCGGTCAACAAATCGGAATTGACCGAGTTCTTTAGAGCGAGGGATACGAGCAACAAGCGTAGCGGTTGCGAGTCTGTATTCCCGGCAAACCGGAATTTATAGTTTTTGTCCCATGATACACTTAAGACAAGACGATACTTTAATTTGA
>CACZOG010000225.1 GCA_902782715.1 uncultured Lachnospiraceae bacterium
CCGATACCTGCGATAACCGCAAGACCTGCACCTATGGCGGAACATCCTAAAATAAAGTTCTCATTGAATTCCATTATGGTATCCTCCTGAAATATAGTTTATATGTTAATTTCAAATTAAGTACTAAGTTAAAAGATTACGCGGTTTCCGTTTTCTTTTTCTTAAAGAGTCTCTGGAATACCGTTTCCTCGTTGTCTCCAATCGCACTTCCGATATATGTTACGGTCAGCATACAGAATACGTATGTCTGGATCGCACCCGAGAAAAGATCGAAGTAAACATGGAGTGCTGCGGGCCAGCCGTATGCGATCTTCGAAAGAAGTCCGTATACAAGTGCCATCATAACCGTACCTGACAAGATGTTCGCAAAAAGACGGAGCGACAATGATACGGGAACTGCGCAGTCACCGATGATATTGATCGGAAGCCAGATGGGAAGCCAGGGAGGAAGGGGTGAACATTTGTCCTTCCAGATAGCCCAGGGACTGTTGAATCTGACTTCGTTTATTCTGATAAGGGAGAATGTTATAAGACCAAGCGGAAGTGTAACACCGTAATCCGCTGTCGGAGGTCTTAAACCGAGTAAACCTGAAATATTCGAGAATAATATGAAAATGAAAAGAGTTCCGATGTAGTTTCTGAAACCTTTTCCCTTAGCTCCCATAGCGCCGTCGGTGATCCCGTCAAGGAACTCTACCATAAACTCAAGTGCGCACTGGAAATATCCGGGAACGGCTTTTGCGTGTCTGAAAACCTGTCCGCCTACGAAAAAGAAAAGCAAAAGGCAGACAACCACTATGAGCAGACATACGTGTGAAGTTGTGATCCATACTTCATGACCGAAGAGATTGTATGAAAAAATCCCGTGGATCATGAAATCGACGCCGTCAGCGCCCGATAACATCAGATGTGTCATCAATTATTTCCTCCTCTAAATCCTCCGAGCCGTCTGTCTCGAGAGCATTAGGATTAATCTTTAAATTTATTTTATGAATAAGCGGCGCAAGGTACGTCGCAAATTTGATCGAAAAAATACCGATAAATGTTGCGATCGGATTGGTGTACGGCGATACGCAGGCAACTAACATAACCACTATTGCCAGAAAGTATCTGAAGACGTATGCAAATCTCATTCTGGCTACGGCCTTGGACTCGTCCGCAACAGCCTTTGCTATCGCTCTTGCCATATTGTCGGTCATAACGAGCGCGCACACGCTTCCCAATAGTCCGCCGAGAACGTACGGAAGCATCTGCTTGGGAAACCACATTCCGATAACGATGTTGAGTATTCCGCAAATAATTACGCCTGCTTGAAGTTCTCTCAGCGTCTGCTTGAAAAAATTCATTCTTCGTTATCCTTAAAAGTGCTCCTAACCAGTTTGTATACACCGGTCATTCCGCCGGCGGCCCCCACAAAGAAAAGAACTATGCACAGAAAAGATGTGCCAAACTTCTTATCCAGATAATAGCCCAGAAAAAAACAGCCTATCGTGGGTATCAGCATTATAAGGGTAAATTGGGAAATAAAAGAAAGTATTTTTACTACCTTAGACACATTCCCCACCTCTTTTACCTTGAATTGCATACATTAAAAATTATACAAATAAATGGGCGTTTTGTCCACAAATAATTGTTTATTAAATGAATAGTTTTTTCATTTGACTTTTATTAAAATTGCGTGTAAGATTTTTTTATATATAGTATATGTGTGATATTTTTTTCACAATATATGGGGGTAATAGTATGGTTGATATGGTTTTGTATCGGAAAAGGCTCATTCCTGACGAAAATGTCCTTTTAAGCAAGGATTTGATTCTTTTTGCGGACGAACACAAGATCATTACGAAATGGAAAACCATCAACCCCAGAAAAGACATCGATCACGGATATTCTCTGTATCTTCCCGACGAAGGCATCAAAATAAGCAAGTTCTTAAGAACCGACGGTTCTTTACACAAGTGGTACTGTGACATTGTTGAGTATTATTTTGACAAAGAAAACAACAGCTGCACCACTCTCGATCTGCTTCTTGATGTAACCATTTCGGAAAGCGGAGTCATCAAGCTTCTCGATCTTGATGAACTTGCCGAGGCGCACAAAAGCGGACTTATCGACGATGAACTTCTCCACAAATCCCTCACTCGTGCCAATAAACTTCTCAATACCGCATATTCAGGAAACTTCCACATATACACAGACGTCCTGAATTCATACATTGACGAGTAATCATTTAAGAATATATTGTAATCTGTTCACATAAAGAAAGCAGTTCAAAATCTGAACTGTTTTTTTCTTGTATATGAAAAGCCCGAAATCGGATATGATGCTTAGCGGACAATGTGTTTCCGCCGGCACTTAGCGAATCCGGCACGTAGTGCGTGGATGAGCTTAGTGGCCGCTGCGTTGAAACACCTTAGCGTGTGTCTATTCACTTAGCGAGGTATTGTCGAGCTTAGTGAATCCATGCTGTGCAAGAGCGTGTCCGCGGTGTATCGTATACGATTTCGGGCATTTAGATTTAGTAGAAAATGTGGTTTCCGATCTGTGTACCTGTCAATCCCGGAACGGGAGTACGGAAGTACATGCAGTTGCCGACATTGGTTACGCCGGACATGGCTTCGTCTGCTGCCTGATAGCAGGATGCGGTTGCCGAGTTCTTTGCAAGAGCTAATGCAAGTCTTCCTGAACCTGCGGGCGAGAACTGGCTTCTCTGATAGATAACATCATAGACTGTATCGGGATAACGGCTCGAGAGGACTCGGTTGATCACGACTGCTCCTACGGCAAGCTGGCCTTCGTACGGTTCGCCTCCGGCTTCGCAGTAAATAAGGTTCGCCAATAAGTATCTGTCATTATCTGCAAACGAAATCTCTGAAATATCTCTTGATGCAGACTGCTGTGCCAGCTGCGAGAGACGAAGTTCTTCTTCGTACCTTTTCTTCAGTTCCTCGATATCGGCTTCCTGTGCTTTAATCTCGGCTTCTTTCTGTGCGATCTCAGCTTCGATCTCAGCAAGTTCTTTGTCGGCATCGTTTATCTGAACCGCATATTCGTTAACGAAGGTGTTCGTCGTATTGATCAGATCCGTTATTCTGGACTGCTCCTGAACGCTTAATTCTTCCAAAGCTTCCAGATCAGTTAATTCTTTTTCGAGTTCCGCTTCTTTGGCGGCTACTTCCAACGTGGTCTGCTTGTAATCCGCAAGCATGTCGTTGTCGTACTCGGAGATCATGAAAATATAATCTGCAATGTTTAAGAAAGTTGAAAAATCGCGGCTCGAAAGTATCATGTCGAGATATACGTTTTCGGGCTGCTCATATATGTACTGCAGTCTTTTCTTCATGGTCTCGTACTGTTCTTTTTCGGTCGCCTGAGCATCTGCAAGTTCGATTTTTTTATCTTCGATCTCTGCTTTTTTATCCGCGATATCCGCAAGAATTTCTTCGTATTTCCTGTTTTCTTCTTCCAGAGTCGCATTAAAAGAAGTCAACTGGGCTTTTAACGTACCCTGTTGAAACTGCAGCTGATTCAGTTCATTTTTCTTATCGTCTCTTTCGCCGACAGCCTGTTCTTTCTGCTGCTCGGCCTGCTGCTTCTGCTGTTCTGCCTGATTTATCTGATCAAGAAGCGAACCGGTCGCATGAACCCTGACAGGATTAACGCTGAAAAAAAGCGCAGCGACAAGCAAAAGCGAAACGATCTTAAAAAGACAATTTTTCATACTTTGATTAAACTTCGATAGTGATCTTTCTGCCGCTCTTCTTATACTGAACGCATTTCACACCTGCGGCTTCGAACATCTTCTTTGCTGCGATGTTCGTGGGTGTGTTGTTATATTTGTCGGAATCGTAAATAACTTCCTTGATTCCGCACTGGATTATAGCCTTGGCACATTCGTTGCAGGGGAAAAGAGATACATATATCTTTGCGCCCTCAAGATTGCCTCCTCTGTAATTAAGGATGGCATTCAATTCACTGTGTGCAACGAAAGCATACTTTGTATTGAGCACTTCACCTTCCCTTGCCCAGGGGAACAGATCATCCGAGCATCCGTTTGGAAAACCGTTATAACCTACGGATAAGATCCTGTTGTTCTTATCAACGATGCACGCACCGACCTGTGTATTGGGATCCTTTGAACGCATGCCCGAAAGCAGCGCGATTCCGGTGAAGTATTCGTCCCATGAAATATAATCTTCTCTTTTGTTCATAGTAATTGTATTCCCCTCAATTTTTTATTTTGTACCGAAAATACGATCGCCCGCATCACCAAGTCCGGGAACGATATAAGCATTCTCGTTAAGCTTGTCATCTTTGGCACCGATGTAGATGTCGATGTCGGGATGATCTGTGGTAAGACGCTCGATTCCTTCGGGTGCTGCGATAATGCACATGAAGTGAATGTTCTTGCAGCCTTTAGCCTTAAGCATAGTGATAGCTGCAGATGCACTTCCGCCTGTTGCAAGCATGGGGTCTACAACAAAGATCTCTCTCTGTGAGCAGTCCTCGGGAAGTTTGCAGTAATACTCTACAGGTTCATGTGTCTGGGGATCTCTGTAAAGACCGATATGTCCGACTTTTGCAGCGGGAATAAGATTAAGCATACCGTCTACCATTCCGAGACCTGCACGGAGAATGGGAACGATCGCCATCTTCTTTCCCTTTAATTCCTGTACCGTTGTAGGGCAGATGGGTGTTTCAATATCTACTTCTTCAAGGGGAAGGTTTCTCGTTGCTTCATAGCAGATAAGCATTGCGATCTCGCTTATCGTCTGACGGAAATCCTTGGTACCCGTATCCTTTCTTCTGATGTAACCGATCTTGTGCTGAATCAAAGGATGATCCATAACTACTACTTTGCCCATTTTTGCCACCTCCATATATTTGCTTTTTTATTCTTCGGCTTTAGCAATTTTAGCGATTCTTCTTATGTGCTTTTCCTCGTTGCTGAACTCGGTGTTAAGGAATGTGTCAACGATCGACATTGCAAGGATCTCTCCTACGATTCCCGCACCCATAACAAGGATGTTCGCATCATTGTGTTCTCTGGTAAGTCTTGCGGAAACAGTGTCTGCGCAGAGTGCCGCTCTTACACCTTTTATCTTGTTTGCAAGCATACTCATTCCGATACCCGTTGTGCAGATAAGGATACCCTTGTCAACTTTTCCTTCCGCTACAGCTTCTGCTGCGGGCTTACCGAAATCGGGATAATCGCATGACGCAAGAGAATCTGTTCCGAAATCCTCAACCTCTATACCTTTTTCGATCAAGTGTTTCTTAACCGCTTCTTTTAAAACATATCCGCCGTGATCGCTGGCAATTGAAATCTTCATATCATCCTCCGTTTAAACATCCATTATCTTATGTCCCGCAGCCTTTATAAGTCTGTTCATTACCGCGGAACCTATTCCCTTGTCGGAGAAACTTTCCGACAGGATAACACTCACATTTTCATCGTCGCATTCTCTTAAAACTTTGTAGAGATTTGCTGCGATTTCCTCGTTGTCTTTTTCACTTCCGACAACCTTTAAATTTAGTCCGGGATACATGCTCTCATGCTCTCTTACGCAGAGCACTGTGCACCCCTTATTATTTTGCCCCAATTCGTTTATTTTGGCAACCACTCTTTCACCCTCTCCGCGGACGATCGTCATATCCGCTTTGGGTGCGTAATGCCTGTATCTCATGCCCGGAGCTTTAGGTCTGTCCTTGCAGTTAACATCAAGTAATGTCGGATCGACTCCGACCTCTCCTATCACTTCCTCAAGCATCTCTTTGGACACAAATCCGGGACGCAGGATCTGAGGTATTTCAGATGTCATATCAACTATGGTCGACTCAAGTCCGATGGGAATGTTTCCGCCGTCGATTATCATGTCGACACGACCGTTTAAATCCTCGCATACATACTTTGCAAGCGTGGGGCTCGGTCTGCCCGAAAGATTCGCACTCGGTGCCGCAACGAAACCGCCTGCCGCCTCAATAAAAGCCATTGCCGTTGGATGTATGGGAAACCTTACGGCTACCGTATCAAGCCCTCCGGTTGTTTCCTTTGGCACAATGTCTTTTTTCTTAAAGATAAGTGTTAAAGGTCCGGGCCAGAAAGCATCCATGATCTTCCCGGCTTTCTCAGGCACTTCTTCAACAATTTTATAAAGGTCCTCAAGCCTGTATATATGCACTATCAGAGGATTATCGCTCGGACGCCCTTTTGCCGCATATATCTTCTTTGAAGAATCGGGATTAAGCGCATCTCCTCCGAGTCCGTATACGGTTTCGGTCGGGAATGCCACAAGGCCGCCTTTTTTTATGATCCCGCCTGCTTTTTCAATGATCCGGGAATCTATATTGTTTTCATCAATTTTAACCGTTTCGGTATTCATTATTTCGCTCACGAATTCAAATATTCAAGAATGACCGCCCAGATTTCGGGAGTATCCATTCCGAGTTTCCATTCGGCAACTCCTGCGCAGCCGAGCGTATCCATTACCGTCAGTTTGTCGGATATCGATTCCGCATCTTCCATCCAAACCTGATAAAGAATGGAGTTCATTTCTTTTTCGCCGTAGTACTGGCCTGCTTCGTCGTTCCAGTTAAGTTCGACACCGCAGTCTGCTATCCATTTGGCAGTGGATGCAATGCTCATGGTATCGGCAGTTACGCTTCCGTCCTTTGTCTTCCAGACACGTGTATAGAAAGGAACCGCATTGATAACTCTTTCTGCGGGAATGCCTGCGGCGATCGTGTTCTCGATACCGCTTTCCACGAATCCGATGGAAGCAACGGATCCTGCAACACCGCCCGAAGCCCAGTGCTCATCATAACCCATTACGATCACGTAATCACAGACAAGTCCCTGGATATCTCTTTTATAATGAACGGTCGATGCGGTAGGAGCATAATCGTCCACCGAAAGAACCAGTCCTGCTTTATGTGTTTCAATCGAAAGTTCTTTTAAAAACTCTCCCCAGTCCTCACCTGCGGAAGAAGGGATTTTCTCAAAGTCGAGGTTGATTCCGTCCAATTCCGCCTGACGGCTTAAAGAGATGATCGTTGCTATAAAATCCTGTCTTTTTTCAAATGAAGCCAGTATCTCTGACAGATCGACTTCATCATCAACGTCCGTCCAGACACCCCAGACTTTTACGCCTGCTTCATGTGCGTTTGCAACATATTTTGAATTGGCGATATTTGAAATCGTTCCTTCATTATCCGTAACTCTGAAAACAGTGGGTGCAACAACGTTGATTCCGACATCCTTGGGAACATCGGAGTAATCGGAAGCGCTCTCGCTGAAGAGTTGATGGAAAGCCATGTTGACTTTGCCGTCAACCGAAAGATAACTGTAATTAAGAGTGATCGGACACTTTTCAATGGTGATGGTATCGCTTCCCGCTCTCTCGTATCTTTTCATCTCGACATAGCCGATAAAGCCGTCCGTTGTCTGAACTTTTGCCCAGTCTTCCATTTCTTCGAGAACGTACAAAGTATCGTTTTCTTTTACGTCTTTTAGAATGTCACTCTTGACTCCGCCGCGGTATCTTACCTGCGTGTCTTTTATAACTTTCGCCTTATCCAGACTCTTGTCTTCGGTATAGATAACCAGATGCTGCGGTTCATCAAAAACCGCCATGTTAAAGTCTGCAAAAAGTTTTAAATATTCAAATGAAAAATAGGTTTTTCCGTCATTGGTGATGACGGGTGCGCAGCTTAATTCATTTCTCGAATCACCGCGCATGTAACAGAAGTTTTCACTCTGGTTAAGATCGGCTTTTATTATCTCGTCCTGCGTTGTGTAAAAACAGTTCTGCTCGTCGATATTCACATAAAAATGTTTGGTGAAATATTTTCTGACATCATCTTCGGAAAGATAATACGAATCCTTGTAATAAACGGCCTTTTCTTCGACTCTTTCGTTGTTTATTATCATCGCAACCTGGTAAGGATAATATACTCCGAAATACTCGCTAAGATCCGCATATTTGCCGGAGTATCTGTATCTTTCGACAAGTTTGGCTCCGTAAAAGATTCCGACTACCGCTATGATCAATACTATGGCCAGAAATACGGGGATGAATCCGCCCATGGCCTCGTTGAATTTTCTCTTTCTTCTTCTCTTGGCAACTTCGTTGGCTCTTTTCTTAACTTTGCGGCGCCTCGGATGCTGCGTGTTTCTTCTTGAGCTCGGGGAATTTGATGTACGTCTCGAATCCCTTCCTCTGCTCGGTTCAGGTCTCATATCGCTCCTCCTTTAAAATACAACTATTCATTATAGCAAAAAAATAAAATGTAGTCATTACCTTTTCGTATTTGGCATTCGTTCGGCAGAATATTCACCGGCTCGAGGGACAATCGTTTTTATAGCCAAAAGGACCGTGATGAAATAAGGTGAAAAGGTAATGCTACATTTGGGGCATTGGAACGTACCTTAATGTAAATGATTTGGTTTGCTTAAAAAAATAGATGGGGGAATTGTGTTGAAATAACACTTGCAAGACATCCACAGAATAGTGGAAGTACCCTAAGAAATCTCGACCACTCCTTTCCGGTACGAGATTTTCCGACCGCCTTGAAAAAATTATATAACTTTTTGTGCATTTTGACAAGCGTTTTTATATTTCGTTGTTGATTTTACACAAAACTGCACTATAAATTCTTTTGCGTTTTTTGTCGATATATGTTAAAATAAAGAAAAAAGAAAGTAGCACATTGAGAGGTCGCATATGAGAATCAACAAAATCAACGACAATCAAATAAAGTGCATACTGACCCAGCAGGATCTGGAGGAACGTCATCTTAACCTTCGTGAGATGTCTTATAATTCTGCGGAAATCCGTAAGCTTTTCGCAGAGGTTATACGTCTTGCGTACAATCAGTTCAATTTCGACGCAAACAACGTTCCCCTTAAAATAGACGTCATTCCTTTGAGAACTTCGGCAGTTCTTTTCATCACAAAGGTTGAAGAGCCCGAAGAACTCAATCCTTCGTATTCACACTTCTCTCCCGCAGTGTATGAGAAGATGAAGAATCCGGAGAAGGAAGACAATTCCGATCTGTCCGAAAGCTTCAAGAATTTAATAAATGCTTTGTTCCCCGTAGAAAGCGGCGAAGCACTTGAAATCAAGAGCAGTGAAACGGATTTCTCAACAGACAGCACAATAATCTTCGTATTCGAGAAAGTTTCAGACATTATAGCTGCCTGCAAGACCGTTAGCAAAACATATGATCATAAAAGTTCGCTCTACTTCGATGAATCCAAGAAGGTTTACTACCTTAAGATGTACACCGACGGCGAACCCGATGCAAACTTCAGACAGAACTGCATCAACCTTCTGGAATACGGTAATAACATCAACAACGACCGCTTCTTCGAAAGCTACCTTGTTGAACATGCCAGACTCCTTGCAGAAGGCAATGCGGTACAGAGACTGGGACAGTAATTTATCTGATGTCAATAATTCAAAAAGGAATCACCGAAAGTGATTCCTTTTTTGTTGTTTAATTCAATGTCTTTGATTGCTGCTCTTTTGCAATTCTTTGAAAAGAGCGATTACTGCTCTTTCTTGTTAAGAGCAAATACAAGTGCGTCAACGTCAATGCCGTGAACCATGCTTGCTTCTTCAAGTGTTTCTCCCTGAGCTGCGGGACATCCAACGCAATGCATGCCTGCACTCATAAGAATGGGAACTGTATTAGGATCGGCTGCGATGATCTCACCGATTGTCATGTCTTTTGTAAATTCTGCCATATTTATATCCTCCGTGTTTCTTTATTTCTTTGATTATTAGTTTCTTATAAATCTAACGAACTTAAATATACATTAAGATATTGTTTATTGCAATATATTTCTCCGTAAAAAGGAGGATGCCCGGTAACTTTTGTTACCGGGCATTAGATCTGAAAAACTGTGACATAAGTATTATTTAGTGTAATCTATGCATGATTATCTGCTTTCTACGATATCTATTATATGTAAACCAAATTAACAAATAATGATAATGAAATTAACAATTTGTAAGTAAAATATGAACAAATTATGAACGCCGTAGAATTTGCACTTTTTTTGTCCTTTTCAGACGCATTTCCTCTTTATTTTTCTTAATTTACATCTTCTCGGGTTCGGGATAATCAACGCCGAAAGTATCAACCGTAACAGTCTTCATAACCTGTGGTTTAAGAGGTCTGTCGTTGAAAGGATTGGTAGCGCATTCAGCGATCGAGTTTACAACTTCGATTCCCTCGATAACCTTTCCGAATGCAGCGTATGAACCGTCAAGGTGGGGTGATGTCTTGTGCATGATGAAGAACTGGCTTCCGCCCGAATTGGGATCCATTGCTCTTGCCATGGAAAGAACGCCTTCAGTATGCAATAAGTTGTTTTCAAAACCGTTAGCGGCGAATTCGCCTTTAATGCTGTATCCGGGTCCGCCCATTCCGGTTCCGTCGGGGCATCCGCCCTGGATCATAAATCCGTTAATAACACGATGGAATATTAATCCGTTATAGAAGCCCTTATTAATAAGAGAGATAAAATTGTTAACGGACTGAGGTGCGATCTCGGGATAAAGTTCCGCTTTGATAACGTCTCCGTTTTCCATTGTAATCGTTACTACAGGTAATTGACTCATTTGTGTTCCTCAACTTTCTTTATTTATGAAATTATTCACGAAAATAAATTAAATCGTGATTTAATTTTAGTTATTTTCTCCCTGTCTGAGAGCTAAAACGTCCTGATAGTACTGTAAGATTTCTTTATCCATAAAAGTAATGATCGTGTATCCGTCAGGCTTGCTCTGAAACCAAATCACTTCAAGAGTATCGGGATCCGTCATCTGAAATGCGAAGGATGTATCTTCATCACCAAAAGGAGCACACTCTCCGCTCCATACTCCGTAGTAATAATCGCTTACTCCGTCATAAAGATCCATGCTTCTGAATGCTACGGTCATATAGTACTCAACTTCGTTTCCGCCTTCACTTATATACTTAATATGCATGATCAGGTTGCGATCGGTATTTTCACCCATAAACTCTATCTCGAAAGTTCCGCCGGCATCAGCCGAGGTGCTGCCGTCATCGCTTACCCAGTTACAGAATTCCCAATCTCTGATCAGAGTACTCCAGTCTGCATTTTCTGCATATTCTTCAGGCTTTATTTCTTCCGTCTCGGGATCAAAGATAAGACATATGGAAGAGCTTTCATAATACATGACTACTTTGCCGCTCTCAAGTTTAAGTCTGTAAGGCCAGTAGTAATCATCAAACTGATCATTATCATTCTGATATTTATAACGATAGATTTCTTTGCCGTCTTTATCTATTGCAACAAGGCGGGGGCCTTCATATCCGCAGATATATATAGTTCCGTTTTCATCAAAAACATACGAGTTGGAAGAACCTACGCCGCCTTCGCTCTGCCACAATACTTTGCCGCTGTATTTGCTGAGGCAGTACAAGATTCCGTCAGCAGTAAAATAATATCCGTTATCTCTTTCGCCTATATCCACGAAACGGTCATACTGACCTACCATGATCTCGTCGGTTTCATATGTCCAGAGTTCATTGTCATCCGTATCATAAGCAGTTATATGCCCGATAATGCTCGCATTTTCAGTACTCTTATAATCGAATTCATACCAGTAAGGAAGTATGCCTGTTTCGGGCTCAGTATTTCCTTCTTTCGTATCGGCAGTGTTTGTATCTGTAACATCACCTTTGTCGTCTACGGTCGTTGTGTTGTCTGTGACCGTCGTTGTATCTGTACTTGTGACTTTTATGGGATCTGTCGAAACATTGTCGGGATCATTGTTCGAAAACATATCATCCCCGCCGCCTGCAGGCAGAGTACATGCAAAAAGACACGATACAGCCAGTAAACATGCTGCGATTCTTAATACTTTTTTCATCTCTTCTCCTCCGGAATTCCTCATCAAACAACTTAAAAGTGCCTGTTATCAATGATAACAAGCACTTTATATTATATCAGAATTTTCTGAATCGTGAATATCTTTCGTTTACAATTTCTTCAACGCTCTTTTCACTCATTTTTCTTAAGAAGTCTTTCATATGACCTTTAAGATAGGATGAAATGGATACTAGTGCGTCTTCATCGGCCATTCCGTACTCGGGAATGATCTCTTCGATTATCTTAAGCTCCTTCATGTCATTGGCCGTTATTCTCATAACTTCCGCAGCTTCTGTCGAACGGCTTGAATCCTTCCAGAGGATCGAAGCAAAGCCTTCGGGAGAAAGGATCGAGTATGTTGCGTTCTCTTCCATCCAGACTTCGTTACCGACTGCCAGAGCAAGTGCTCCGCCGCTTCCGCCTTCACCGATCATAACGGTAAGGATCGGAGTTTTAAGACCTGCCATTTCGAAAAGGTTTCTTGCGATCGCCTCGCCCTGTCCGTTTTCTTCGGCTTCAAGTCCCGGATAAGCGCCCGATGTATTAACGAATGTAATTATCGGTCTGTGGAACTTCTCAGCCTGTTTCATGAGTCTTAAAGCTTTTCTGTAACCTTCGGGAGAAGGCATTCCGTAATTATGCTTCTTGCAGTCCTCAAGGCTCTTTCCTTTATTAACACCGATAACCGTTACAGGCTGTCCGTCGATGTATCCGATACCGCCCATGATGGCAGGGTCGTCTCTAAAATATCTGTCTCCGTGAAGTTCGATAAAATCATCAAAGATAGTTTTGATATAATCTTCCGACTGAAGTCTGAAAAGCTGTCTTGCGGCACAAACCTTATCCCATACTTTCAAAGGCTGGCTCTTTGCTGCCCTTTCTTTCATAAGTTCGGTTGCATCATATCTTACATTGTCAAAAGCGGGATCGAAGTTTGAAAATCCTTCTTTTGCCGCATGCATTTTAACAAGTTTAGCAATCGTATCTCTTAAATTGTCTCTCTCAACAATAGCATCAACAAAACCGTGCTCAAGCTGGAATTCGGCTCTCTGGAAACCTTCGGGAAGTTTCTCTCCGATGGTCTGTTCGATAACTCTGGGACCCGCAAATCCGATAAGCGCTTTGGGTTCCGCAAGAATGATATCTCCGAGCATTGCGAAAGATGCCGTTACACCGCCTGTTGTAGGGTCTGTTAAAACGGAGATGTAAAGCTGTCCTTCGTCGGAATGTCTCTTTAATGCCGCGGAAGTTTTAGCCATCTGCATGAGGGATACTATACCTTCCTGCATTCTCGCACCGCCCGAACAGCAGAAAAGAATCACGGGAAGTTTCTCTTCGGTTGCTTTTTCTACCGCAAGAGTGATCCTTTCACCGACAACATGACCCATACTTCCCATAAGGAATCTCGAATCGATAACACCGATAACGATCTTTTCGCCTCTTAATAAAGCCCTTCCGACCGTAACACCCTCGGTAAGTTTGGTCTTTTCCATCGTATCCGCGATCTTCCCTTCATAATCGGGAAAATCAAGCGGATTCTCCGTTCTTATATCTTCGAACCAGGGTTCAAATGAACCTTCGTCGACAACCATACGAATTCTGTTGTTTGCCCTTACTCTGAAGTAATAATTACATTCAGGGCAGACATACTTCATTCTTTTGGCTTCTTCTTTGAAAATCTCTTTTTTACATACTGGACATATAATCGATTCCGGAGAAACGACTATGTCTGTTTTTTTAGCTGCTGCTTTTTTGTTAAAATCAAATAATCCCATATGATAATCCCCTTATATTTACAAATCTTCTAGCATATTAATTCCGGCCCAAAATAAAAGTAGAATTATATAGCAATTACGCTTCGATAAACTTGTTGAAATCTTCAAGCGTATCAATGTTTACTGTTTTGAGTCCGCGGTCGATCTTCTTAACGAAACCTGAAAGTGTATGACCGGGTCCGATCTCGATAAATTCATCCACACCGTCTTTGATCATAAGTTCAAGCGACTGCTGCCACTTAACGGATGAGGATACCTGTTTCTTAAGAAGTTCTTTGATCTCGCCCTTATCTGTAACATATCCGGCGGTTACATTTGCGATGTAAGGAACTTCAACGTCTTTTAACTCAACATCTTTTAAGGCTTCTGCGAGCTGTTCTCCCGCGCCTTCTAAAAGAGCCGAATGGAAAGGTCCGCTTACGTTAAGCTCTACAACCTTTAATGCACCCTTGGCTGTAAGGATATCTCCTGCAGCCTTAACCGCATCTTTTCTTCCTGTGATAACAGTCTGCTTGGGGTTATTGTAGTTTGCAACCGATACCGTAAAAGGAAGTGAGCTGTCCGATTTATCGTACATTTCCTTATTATCCATTACCTCTTTGCATGCATCTTCGATGGTTGCGGCATCAAGTCCGAGAACCGCACTCATTGCGCCGCCTTCGGGTACCGCATTCTGCATGTAGATTCCTCTTTTTCTTACAACCGCGAAAGCATCTTCCATACTCATTGCGCCTGATGCGATAAGTGCACCGTACTCGCCGAGGGATAATCCCGCGGTAAGGTCATATGTGATGCCTTTTTCTTTTAATACTGCAAAAAGAGCTGCTTCAACGGTAAGCATACATACCTGTGTATATTCGGTAATGTTGATCTTCTCGTTTTCTTCAAAGCAGAGGGAAGCAACATCAAGTCCCGTTATTTCGGAAGCTTTGTCAAATACCTCTTTTGCCGTGGGAAAATTATCATAGAATTCTTTTCCCATTCCAATGTACTGTGATCCCTGTCCGGGAAACATAAATACTCTTTTGCCCATCTTAAATCTCCTCTCGTTAAGTAAACTAGTAATGTATATTAAGCAAAGGCTTCCCCTTTAGGGGAAGCTGTCAGCGCAGCTGACTGATGAGGTGTCCTTTTCAGGAAATTAACCGTAAATATTTGCTTTATCAACAGCGCAGAAAGCAAGCTTTCCTTTTGCATGAAGTTCTCCGTCAACAGAAGCCTTGCAGTCAAACTTAACAAGACCTGCTCCGCCGCCGTCTTTGGTAACTTCGATCGTGAGTGTATCTCCGGGAAGAACCGGTTTTACGAATTTAAACTCATCGCATTTTAAAAGAACGTAAAACTTGCTGTCATCAGTTCCGTCGCTTTCGATAGTAACAGAGCAAAGCTGCGCACATGCTTCAACGATGAGCACGCCGGGCATTATGGGAGCATCGGGAAAATGGCCCATGAAATAAGGCTCGTTAATGGATACATTCTTAATACCCTTCGCATATTCGCCGCCGTTAATCTCAAGCACCTTTTCAATCATCTGAAAAGGAGGACGCTGTTTGATTCTTTTCTGTACTTCGTTTATGTTCATCATTTAAGATTTTCCTCCGTAAAAACTTCTTCAAATCTTTTGGATAATTTCGAATTTAATTACAGGCTCAGTCCGCCGTCGATTACAAGCACCTGACCTGTAATGTATGCTGCTTCATCGCTTGCAAGCATTGCAACCACGTCGCCGACTTCCTCGGGTGTTCCGAAACGTCCGAAAGGAATTGTCTGAAGATATTCTGTCTTCTTTTCTTCGGGAAGCTTGTCAACCATGTCGGTTGCGATAAATCCGGGAGCAACTGCATTTACTCTTATTCCATAAGGTGCA
>CACZOG010000226.1 GCA_902782715.1 uncultured Lachnospiraceae bacterium
ACTTTCACGATAAAGCCCTCCTCTCAAAAAAGTCCGTTTACCATTGTAACACGCGGAAAATAAGTATGCAAGAAAAAATTTTTCCGCTAAGGATTTATTTTTCTCTCCATATAATACGTCCTTTGGACAGATCATAAGGAGACATTTCTAAAGTAACTTTATCCCCGGGGTATATTCTGATATAGTTCTGTCTCAGTTTGCCGCTGATATGGGCTATAACCTCGTGGCCGTTTTCAAGTTCCACTCTGAACTGTGTTCCGGGAAGTTTTTCCGTAACAACACCTTCGATTTCAATTACATCCAATTTTGACAATTCTGTTTACCCGGCGATTAATCGCTACAATCCTTTCTTTTTTATTTCTTAGGCAGTGTCAGTATTTCGGGTTCTCCCTTTGTGATGAGAATCGTGTTCTCGTAATGGGAGGACGGAAGTCTGTCGCTTGTTACGCATGTCCATCCGTCATCGAGGAAATCAACATCTCCTCTTCCGAGGTTTATCATCGGCTCGATCGCCAATGTCATTCCTGCCTGAAGTTTAATGCCTCTGTTGTTCATGTGGTAGTTCGGAACCGAAGGATCTTCGTGAAGACTGGTTCCTATACCGTGTCCGACGAGTGCGGTAACAACTCCGTATCCGCATTTCGTCGCATATGCATCAATCGCATTTGATATGTCATGCAAGTGATTGCCTTCTTTTGCAAATTTGATTCCTTCGAAGAAGCAGTTCTCCGTTTCTTTTACGAGCTTTAATACTTCGGGATCAACCTCGCCGACCGGATATGTTCTTGCGGCGTCCGAATGATATCCTTTGTAAATGAGTCCGCAGTCAAGGCTTACGATGTCGCCTTCTTTTAAGATCCTGCTTTTCTTCGGGATTCCGTGTACGACTTCCTCGTTTATCGATACGCATATCGATCCGGGAAATCCGTTGTAGTGAAGGAAGTTGGGAATGCAGTCGTAACTTCTTATCAGCTTCTCTCCCGCGATATCGATCTCAAGTGTTGATATTCCGGGTCTGATTATTTCTTTAAGTTTTTCATGAACCTCGCCTAAGATCCTTCCGGACTCGCGCATCAGTTCAATTTCTCTCTCAGATTTGATCGAAACTGCCATTTTTTCCTTTCTTTTTTCTGTCGGATTTCATCACCCGCAGAAAAGATTTCCTTATTTACTTACTATCCGAGGATAGTTACGATGTTTGCAAATACATCTTTAACATCGATCGTTCCGTCAACCTCTTTTAAGATTCCTTCATTATTATAGAAATCAATGAGGGGCTGAGTCTGTTCATGATATATCTTAAGTCTGTTGAGCACTGTTTCGGGCTTATCGTCATCTCTTAAGATAAGGTTGCTTCCGCACTTATCGCAGATGCCTTCTGTTTTGGGAGGCACATGCTCGATGTGATATGTTGCTCCGCATGTAACGCATGCTCTTCTTCCCGACATTCTTCTTACAATGTTTTCATCGGGAACATCGACATTGATCGCATAATCGATTTTGTCATTCTGTTTCTCAAGCGCTTCTTTTAAAACATTTGCCTGAGGGATCGTTCTGGGGAATCCGTCGAGAACGTATCCGTTCTTGCAGTCGTCCTTTGCAACTCTGTCAAGAAGAATCTTAACCGTGAGTTCATCGGGAACGAGTTTTCCCTGATCCATGTATGACTTGGCTTCAAGTCCGAGCGGTGTTCCTTCCTTAATATTTGCTCTGAAGATATCTCCCGTTGAAATATGAGGAATCGTATACTTCTCGGCAATCATTTTTGCCTGAGTTCCTTTACCTGCGCCCGGAGCGCCTAACATTACAATTTTCATTGTTTAATCTGCCTTTTCTATTTTTTATATCCGCAGCATCTTTTCGTTTTTCATCGCGGATCTGTCTTCCTTGGGGGAATCGAACCCGTATGATGCATAAGCGGGTAATGCAGCGCCGTCGGTACTTAGCGAACCGAGCATTTATGCGAAGGTGAGTTTAGTACCGCTACGTGCGATGCCTTAGCGGGAGCGTGCCCGCGATGTATCGTGCGGGTCGATTCCCGATATAGCGACGACAAGACACCCCATAAAAGGAGTGTCCGCGTCGAATAATATTAATCGTTTAAGAATCCTTTGTAATTACGTACAAGCATCTGTGACTCAACCTGCTTAACCGTCTCAATGATAACTCCGACAACGATGATGATACTCGTTCCGCCGAATGATACCGATGCTCCGAACAGTCCGCTGAATATATAAGGATATATAGCAACGATCGTAAGTCCTACCGCACCGATGAAAATGATGTAGTTAAGTACGCTGTTAAGATAATCGCTTGTAGGTTTACCGGGTCTGATACCCGGAACAAATCCGCCGGCTTTCTTTAAGTTGTTTGCGATCTCTACAGGATTGAATGTAATCGATGTATAGAAGTAAGCAAAGAATATTACCAATACGATATACACGATTATTCCCAATGTGTAGATGAATGTGTCTTTGTTAAACCAGTATCTTGCATTCATGAATTTGAGTGCTTCGCCCCAAATGTATGCCCAGCCCGGCCACCATCCTTCGGCTTTAGCGCCGCCCTGGAATCCTGCCATGTTGGAAATGATGATGGGTGTCTGCAAAATTGATGAAGCAAAGATAACAGGAATAACTCCGGCTGTATTGATCTTGATGGGGATTGTACTTGTGTTTCCACCCATCATTTTATTGCCCTGAATCTTCTTCGCATATTGAAGAGGAATCTTTCTTGTGCCGTCACTTAAGAAAATAACCATTAAGATGAGCACTACTACTACGGCTATGATAATTACCGCATTCAAAACCCCAACCGCTACCGAGCTTTTCTTTAAAACGAACTGCTCGAATAAAGTCTTTGCATCTTCAGGGAATGATGAAATGATGTTAATGATAAGGACTATGGAAATACCGTTTCCTACACCCTTTTCAGTGATTCTTTCACCAACCCACATAAGAAAAGCACTACCTGCGGTCATTGCTGCAATTACGGTAATTACGTTTAATGCATTGTATTCTGTAAGTAAACCCTGTGAACCGAAACCGATCGCCATTGCTCCAGATTCGATAAGAGCAAGTGCTACGGTAACGTATCTTGTGATCGATGCGATCTTCTTACGTCCGTCTTCGCCTTCATTCTGCATTTCCTCAAGTTTGGGAATTGCGATCGTCATAAGCTGCATGATGATCGATGAAGTGATGTACGGTGTAATGTTCAAAGCAAGTATGGACATTCTTTCGAACGATCCACCCGTAAAGGCTCCGAAAATACCTACGCCGTCAGCCGAAAACAGGGAATCCATCATGTTCTTAACAAATTCCTGGTTAATTCCGGGAGCGGGTATCTGGCATCCCAGACGAACGATAACAAGCATCAAAAGGGTAAATAACAGTTTGACTCTGATATCTTTTACTTTAAAAGCATTTACAAATGTTTTAAACACTAGATCACCTCTGCTGTACCGCCTGCTGCTTCAATCTTAGCTTTAGCTGTTTCGCTATAAGCGTTTACCTGTACCGTTAACTTCTTTGTAAGTTCTCCGTTGCCGAGAATCTTTACACCGTCTGCTGCTTTGCTGATCACGCCTTCTTCAAGAAGCTTTTCAACATTTACAACAGTACCGTTGTCGAATTTCTCGAGAGCCGATACATTGATAGCAATTATCTCCTTAGTATTTCTATTAGTGAAACCTCTCTTGGGAATACGTCTGTATAAAGGCATCTGACCACCTTCGAACCCGATTCTGGGTGCTCCGGAACGAGCCTTCTGACCCTTATGACCCTTACCGGCTGTCTTACCGTTTCCTGAGCCATGTCCGCGTCCTCTTCTAAAATTATCACTATGCTTTGAGCCTTCTGCAGGTCTTAAATTTGATAATTCCATTTGACTCTCCTTTCCTATGCCTCTTCAACCTTAAGAAGGTATCCGACTTGTTTAATCTGTCCTCTGGTTGCTGCATTGTCAGGTAAAAGAATTGTCTTGTTAAGCTTTCTTAAACCCATAGTTTCAATAGTCTTTCTATGTTTGGGAACAGCACCTATCGGGGACTTAACCAATGTGATTTTCAACATTTTGTCTGCCATTTCGGTCTCCTTTCATCCAATCGGATTAAGCACGAATGCCTTCTACCGATTTACCACGATTTCTGGCAACATCTTCGGGACTCTTAAGCATGCTTAAGCCCTGGATCGTTGCGAGTGCTACATTTGTCTTATTATTTGAACCCAATGACTTTGTACGGATATTTCTGATTCCGGCAAGTTCGCAAACCTTACGTGCGGGACCGCCGGCGATGATACCGGTACCTTCGGGAGCTCTCTTTAAAAGAATGCTTGCGGAAGAATATTTTCCGATGTAATCATGTGTTACAGATGCATTCTCATCAAGGCAGATTGAAACCAAATGCTTCTTGGCATCATCTGTAGCCTTACGGATAGCTTCACCGTTTTCTTTAGCCTTACCTGTTCCTACGCCTACATGACCGTTCTTGTCACCAACAACTACAAGTGCTGCGATGCTCATTACACGACCACCCTTTGTAGTCTTGCTGACTCTCTTGATAGCGATTGTATCGCTGAATAATTCACCTAA
>CACZOG010000227.1 GCA_902782715.1 uncultured Lachnospiraceae bacterium
CGAGGTACTTCAACACTTGACGGACTTTCGATCGCATGGGCTGTAATTGAACATATTGCCAATCCCAAGCTTTTGGGAGCAAAAACTCTTTTTGCGACTCATTATCACGAACTTACCGAACTTGAGGGCAAAGTTCAAAATGTAAACAATTACTGTATTGCTGTTAAAGAAGAAGGCGATAACATTATTTTCTTACGTAAGATAATTAAAGGCGGAACAGACAGAAGTTACGGTATTCAGGTAGCCAAACTCGCAGGAGTTCCGGAGATGGTCATTGAGAGGGCGAAAGTCATCTTAGGAGAGCTTTCCGAGAACAATATCATCGAAAAAATGCAGGATATCATTCCTCAAAATACAAATTCTGTTAAAAATAAGCAAAAAAATGACGATGAATTTTGCGAAGGTCAATTAACTTTGTTGGAAATGACATCAGATTCTGTTATAATAAAAGAGTTAGAGGATTTGGATGTAGCAAATATGACACCTTTGGATGGGCTTAATACGTTATACAGGTTACAGTGTAAAATTAAAAACAGGATTAAACTATGATTAGAATTCTTGATAATAACACAATTAACAAGATTGCAGCGGGGGAAGTAATCGAAAAACCGGTTAATGTTGTAAAAGAACTTGTTGAGAATTCCATTGACGCAGGTGCGGCACATATCAGTGTTGAGATCAAAGGCGGGGGAATCGATTACATACGTGTCACGGACGACGGCTCGGGTATTCCTTATGAAGAAGTACCCACGGCATTCTTAAGACATGCCACAAGTAAAATTGTAACAAGCGAAGATTTATTCTTCTTAAATACGCTTGGTTTCAGAGGCGAGGCTTTAGCCAGCATCGCTTCGGTTTCTCATACGGAAATGATAACCAAAGTTTCAGATGAACTCATGGGAACCAAGATAACATTGGACTGCGGAAGCGTTATAGAAATGATCAAAACCGGTTCTCCGGACGGAACAACGATCATTGTTCGTGATCTGTTCTTTAATGTTCCCGCAAGAAAGAAGTTCCTTAACACTCCGGGGGCAGAAGGAACCAAGATCATTGAACTGATGGAAGAACTGGCTTTGTCCAATCCTTCGGTTGCTTTTCAGCTTATAGTAAACGGATCCGTTAAAGTTCAGACAAACGGCGCCGGTAATATAAAAGATATTATATTCAGGATCTTCGGTAAAGAAATTCATGATAATCTTTTAAAACTTGATTATGAAGACGAGTTTATAAGGATCATGGGTTATATCACCAAGCCCTCCGTATGCCGTCCTTCAAGATCCGGCGAAAATTATTTCATTAACGGAAGATATGTAAAGAACGATTATGTTACAAGAGGAATCGAAGAAGGCTACAGAGGATTCCTTATGCAGCATCAGTTCCCGTTCGTGGTTCTTTATATTGAACTCGATCCTTTCGGAATCGATATCAACGTTCATCCCGCTAAGAGTGAAGTTAAGATCACAAACGGCGAATTCCTTGTAGAGATTCTCAATAAGACGATCAACAAGGCTTTATCCGAAAACGAACTCATTCCCGATGCTTTCAAGCCCAAGGAAGACAAAGAAAAACTTGAACGTGCTCCGGAACCTTTTGAAAAGAAACTTATTAAGGGAGAGCATGTAGTTCAGAAGGGCTATGAGTCAAAAATAAAGACCGAGAAGCAGCTTGCCGACGAAGATGAAGCATTAAACAAAGAAAAATCAGGCGAGTTCACCATTGAATTTTCCGATTCCGCTCCTGCGGGCGAATCCGCACCCAAAGGAAAATTCATGAATAATATTACGACGATCGATTACAAGTCGAAATATAACAAACTCGAAGAGAGAATGAAACTCGGCGTTGATGAAGACGAAGAAAATACAGAAGCTTCATCTGTTGACGATCAAAACAAAAAAGTTGAAGCCAAACCTGAGATCGTAAAAGAAGAAAAATCTTCCGAGATCATTAAAGAAGAAGCTTCAAAGCTTGAATTCAGAAAAGCTGAACCCAAGGAATATCCAAACAGTCCTTATAAAGAAGGTGCTGCTGCAGCCTCTACGGGAGTTGTCTTTACCAAGGCTTCTTCGTTTGTTGAAAACAAAGAATATAAAGATGAACCCGTGCATTCTGTAATGGATCAGATGCGCGAAGCTCAGTCTTTACAAGACGGTGAAGTCAAATCGGAAGAGGTATCGGATACTGTTAAAGGTGTTCCCGAAGACACAGCCGAAATAGATGTTAAGAAAGTCAATGAAGCTCTCGCAGAACAGGAAAAAGCAGAAGCAGAGAATAAATCGACCGCTTCAGAAACTTCAGATAATGAAAATGCCGTATCCGAAGAAAAGACCGAAGAAGTTGTCGAAGAACCCATCAATCCTTTCGAAGAGTGGCTTAATTCGATCGAGAATAAGGATGAGAGCGAACTTGAAAAAGAAAATTCCGGTCTTATCGTTAAACTTTCTGAAATTGAAAAGAATGCGGTTAAAGAAGATGCTGAAGATGCAAATGATGCATTTAACGAATTCGATCTAGAGAAGAAACTCGACATTATCGATAAGATTCCCGAGAACGAAAATGAAACATCGGAAGACAGACTTAAGAGTTCAGCTGATAAATATTCAGTTTTAAATGATGATATCGAACCCATCAATTCGGATGAAGTCGAATTCAAACAGAACGATAACAGATCTGTTTTCAGAGTAAAAGACTTCAGCAAGAACGAAGAAGAAACATCATCGCCCGTTAAAGAAAATGTTGAAAATATCTTCAAGAAAGTCGATCGTTTCAACACTTCTTCGAAGAATGTCAAACCCAAGGAAACACAGAGTGTTCTCTTTACAGAGAAAACTCTCGATCCTTCAAAACTTTCGAAGTTTAAGATCATCGATCAGATCTTTGATACATACTGGCTTATCCTCGTAGAAAACGAACTTCTTATCATGGACCAGCATGCTGCTCATGAGAAAGTTCTTTACGAGAAATTCATGGATAAGTTTAAGAATAACAAGATCGAGACTCAGACTCTTATGCTTTCGCAGGTTGTAAACTTAAGCAGAAGCGAAATGGATGTTTACTTAAGATACAAAAAAGAGTTTGAAAAATTCGGTTTTATCATCAATGATTTCGGTGACAGGGATCTTTTCATCAGAGGAATACCGACCGATCTTTTCGGAACGGATGCAAAGAGTCTCTTTACGGAAATATTATCCGAACTTATCAATGTTTCACCTTCGCTTCATATCGATGTAATCGAAACAAGGATTGCCACAAGAGCATGTAAAGCCGCTATCAAGGGTAATCAGAAGATGAGCAAAGAGGACTGCAAGAAGCTTATCGAATACATGCTTACGCTTAAGAATCCTTATCAGTGTCCTCACGGAAGACCCACATTGATCAGAATATCAAAGACGGATCTTGAAAAGATGTTTAAAAGGATTGTTTCATGATTAAACCTTTGGTTGTTATCGCAGGACCCACTGCAGTGGGCAAAAGCGATCTTGCTGTAAATATTGCAAAAATTATCGGCGGAGAGATAATCTCCGCCGATTCAATGCAGATTTATAAATATATGGATATCGGTACCGCAAAGGTTACCGAAGAAGAGAAAAGCGGGATTAGGCATCATCTTATTGATGTTTTAAATCCCGATTGTTCTTTCGATGCACTGTCTTTTAAGAATCTTGCAACCGAGGCTATTGATGATATTTTATCAAGAGATCACATTCCCATTATCTGCGGCGGTACAGGATTTTATATCCAGGCAGTAACCAAAGATATTGATTTTACCGAAGAAGACAATACCGAGATCCGAAAGGATATCGAGGCTTTTTATGAAAAGGAGGGAATGGATGCATTATTTGAAAGATTAAGAAGCATCGATCCCGAATCCTGCGAGATAATTCCCAAACAGAACATAAAAAGAGTTGTAAGAGCGATCGAATTCTATGAGATCCATGGAATAAAGATATCCGAACACAATAAGATCCAGCATCAGAATGAAACACCTTATAATCTCGCTTATTTCGTAATAGAGCGAAATCGCGAAGACTTATATGCCGACATAGACAGACGTGTAGACATTATGGTGGAAAACGGACTTCTTGATGAGGTTAAAAACATAATTTCAAAGTTCGAATTTGATGAAAGAGCCGGCATCTATAATGCGATAGGATACAGAGAGATACTTGCATATTTAAATAACGAGTATTCGTTTGAAAGAGCCGTTGAACTTATAAAACAGAACTCGAGGCATTATGCCAAAAGGCAGTTCACGTTTTTTAAAAGAGAAAAAGATGCAATATGGCTTTCGAGAGATAACATGTCAAAGGAAATGATAATTGAAAGCATCTTGAATGTACTCAGGGAGAAACATATTTATGAATAATATCTATAAAGATTTCGCAATATCTGATGAAGTCTTTGAATACTGTGAAAAAACGATCGAATCATTAAAGGAAAGATTTGAAAAGATAGACCGTACAGCCGATATCAATCAGTTGAAAGTCATTAAGGCAATGCAGAAGAATAATGTTTCCGAAGCCTGTCTTATAGGAACAACAGGATACGGCTATAACGATATCGGAAGGGAAGTACTTGAAAAAGTATACGCAGATGTCTTCCATACCGAAGATGCGCTTGTAAGGGCTCAGATCACCTGCGGAACACATGCGCTCGCACTTGCTTTAATGAGTAATCTAAGGCCCGGAGACGAGCTTTTAAGCCCCGTAGGAAAGCCTTACGATACGCTCGAAGAAGTAATAGGCATAAGAGAGAGCAAAGGCTCTTTAAAAGAATACGGTGTAACATACAGACAGGTCGATCTTAAAGATGATCATTCTTTCGATTTTGAAGGCATCAGGAATGCAATTAATGAAAAGACAAAGATAGTTACGATACAGCGTTCGAAAGGTTATCAGACAAGACCTTCTTTTTCTGTTGCCGAGATAGGTGAGATCATTTCGTTTGTCAAAAGCATTAAAAGCGATGTTATCTGTATGGTGGATAACTGTTACGGTGAATTTACGGAGGAGATCGAACCGAGTGATGTGGGAGCCGATATGATCGTAGGTTCACTTATCAAAAACCCGGGCGGCGGACTTGCACCCATGGGCGGATATATCTGCGGTAAGAAAGAATGTATCGAAAACGCCGCTTACAGACTTACTTCTCCCGGACTGGGTAAGGAAGTAGGTGCTTCTTTGAATATAAACAGAGATCTTTTCCAGGGCCTTTTCTTATCACCCTGTGTTGTTGCTAATGCATTAAAGGGTGCTATATTTGCTGCAAATATTTATGAAAAATGCGGTTTCGGTGTCATTCCCGATTCAACGGAAGACAGACATGATATCATTCAGGCGGTTACTTTTAACGATAAGGATAAGATGATCGCATTTTGTCAAGGGATTCAGGCGGCATCGCCCGTTGATTCCTTTGTAAAACCCGAACCCTGGGCAATGCCGGGATATGATTCTGATGTTATCATGGCTGCAGGTGCTTTTATTTCGGGTTCTTCCATAGAACTTTCCGCAGACGGACCCATAAAGCCTCCTTACAGCGTATATTTCCAGGGCGGACTTACTTTTCCGCATGTAAAACTCGGGATTATCAAGTCATTTCAGACTTTATATGAGAGAAATCTTGTCGAAATACCCGAATTTTAGGCATTTTCTTTTAATTTGACCGATTATTTGATATAATATATATTTGTATAATTTTGATTAAGGAGAATCGTTTTGGCTAACAATTCTTTCGGTATCGATCTAGGTACCAGTAAAATATGTATTTACAATCATGAGAAGAAGCGTGTTTTTGTTGAACGTAACATGATTGCCATAGAGAATAAGAAAAACGTAATAGCTTACGGTGATTCCGCATATGAGATGTTTGAGAAAGCTCCCGACAACATTGTCGTTTCCGCACCTCTTAACAACGGTGTTATTTCAGACATCAACAACATGCAGGAACTTTTAAAGCTTTTTATCACAGAGATAACAAATGGAAATTATAAAAACTCTGATTATATAATCTCAATACCTCATGATGTTACGGATGTTGAAAGAAGAGCTTTCGGTGAACTTATCGAGGATTCAACCATGAAGGCAAGAAACATTTCCGTTGTCGAGAAATCGATCGCATGCGGACTCGGACTTAATATCGATGTTAAAAGTTCGCAGGGTGTTATGATAGTCGATGTAGGATACAATACCACAGAGATCTCTATCCTTTCATTCGGCGGTATCGTAAAATCCAAACTCATTAAGATCGGCGGCAACAAATTTGACGATCTTATCAAAGCTGCTGTTCGTAAGGAATACAACCTTCATATCGGCTCCAAATCCGCTGAAGCATTAAAAATGCAGATCGCAGATCTTAAAAGAAGCGGTGAAAGAGGCGTTGTATACGGAAGAAACGTAGCAAGCGGACTTCCAGTTGAATGCCTTGTCGATCCTATGGTTCTTGAGAATTCGTTAAGAGAGAGCTTTTTACAGATCACAGATAACGTAAAAGAACTGCTTGAAAGCACGCCTCCAGAAATAGGCGCTAATATTTACAAGCAGGGTATTTATATTACTGGAGGCGGTTCACTTGTAAGCAATCTCTGTCAGAATGTTGCAAACGGGACCGGCCTTAAAGTTAATACATCAGATAATGCCGAAAACAGTGTAATTTTCGGTATTGCGGAAATAATAAGAAACAAGAAATACAGAAACCTGACTTTTGAAGTATAAATATGAGCCCTTTAGTAAGAAAACCCGAAGAAAAATATAAACTTCCGACTAAATACTGGCTGCTGATCTTATCAGGAATCAGTGTTATTCTTATGCTCCTTACTTTCGTTTTTGATATTCCTTTAAAACCTTTTAATGAAGTTGTATCCGTTACTGTCGTTCCTCTTCAGAAAGGGGTAAGTATTGTAGGCGAAAAACTTTATTCAAGAAAAGAAATGATGAAGGAGATAAATGAGCTTGTCGACAAGAATAACAAGCTTATGAAGGAAGTAGAAGATCTTAAATACGAAAACAGTGAACTTCTTCAGGAAAAATACAAACTGAATTCGCTTCTTAAACTCTATGAACTCGATCAGACATATTCCGATTATCCCAAAACAGGTGCAACCGTCATATCTGCATCGACCGGTAATTGGTTTTCGACTTTTATCATCGATAAAGGTTCCAAAGACGGCATGAAAGTAGGAATGAATGTTCTTGCAGGCGGAGGACTGGTCGGCAGAATAACCGAAGTGGGAACAAACTGGTCGAGAGTATTAAGTATAATTGACGATACAAGCAATGTTTCCTGCATGGTTCTGACAACAAACGATCACCTTATGGTTTCGGGAAGCCTTTCGACCATGGAAAACGGATACATTACTTTCAATCAGTTATCCGAAAACGCGACAGATGTTGTTGTCGGTGATAAAGTCGTAACAAGTAACATATCGGATGTTTATCTTCCGGGAATTCAGGTCGGAAACATTTCGTATATGGAAAAAGACTCCAATCATTTATCCATATCAGGCTATATAACGCCAAGCGTGAATTTTGAACATATCAGCGAAGTTTTGGTTATCACCGAATTGAAGACCGAATTGGAATAAAAGTTTTAATGAAAAGAGTAATAATAGATATATTATTGATAATTTTATTTTTTGTTCTTCAGACAACCGTTTTTCCGATGCTGAAGTTTATGAATATCATTCCGAACGTACTGATCATTCTTGTATCCTGTGCGGGATTTATGCAGGGCGACAGAGCAGGATTGTTTGTCGGTTTTGCCTGCGGTTTTCTGATGGATATATGTTCTTTCGAAATCTTCGGATTTTATTCGATACTTTTCATGTTCATAGGTTATTTAAACGGTCTTTTCCACAACTTCTTTTATCTTAAAGACCTAAAGATTCCCGCCATCATGATCACGAGCAGCGATCTGGTATGTTGTCTTGCAACATACTTTTTCCTGTTTTTATTACGAAGCAGATTTGATTTCGGATTTTATTTTGTGAATATCATTCTGCCTGAGATGCTTTTTACTTTGCTTATTTCGGTTATCATTTATCCGTTTTTGTGGCTTATCGAAGCATATATATTCAAAAAGAAAAATGCGGAGAGTTCGTAAATGTTTGAACATTTTAAAGAAGACTTTATAAGTTTTATGAAATCAAGACTTCTTCTGCCTATATGCATGTTTTTGTTTATAGGTATTGTTCTTATTGCACGAATTTTCAACTTACAGATCGTAAAAGGAGAAGAATACTTAAATAACTATGAATTAAAGATCATTCGTGAGAAATCTATACCCGGAACCAGAGGGAACATTTACGACAGAAACGGAAATCTGCTTGCTTACAATGTTTTGTCATACGATGTAAACATGGAAGACATCATCGAATCCGGTAAGAACAAGAATAACGAACTCAATACGATCATTAACGAGGTTTATCATATCCTTCAAAAGAACGGCGATGATTTCAATACCGATTTCAAGATCTTTGTTAATGATAACGATGAATATGAATTTACCGTTTCGGGAACACAGCTTCAGAGATTCCTTGCCGATATCTACGGTTATGCCAAGACTACCGATATGACATATGCTCAAAAGAATTCAACTCCCGAAGACGTTATAAATTATTTCTGCGACCGTAAAAAATACGCAGTTGGTTATTATGAGATCCCCAACGATAAGAACTCTTTTATCATAGGAGGAGATTATACCAAAGACGAGATAGTAAGGATCGTTGCCGTAAGATATGCACTTTCTCTTACCGGTTATCAGAAATACATGGGTACGACCATAGCAAAGGATGTTTCCGAAACTTCGGTGGCGAGCATTCTTGAACATTCCGATATTCTTCCCGGTGTGACCGTCAATCAGAATTCCATCAGAAAATATAACGATGCTCTGTATTTTTCACAGATCATCGGATATACGGGCATGATATCACAGGAAGAATACGACCTTTATTCTGTTGAAAACAGTGACTATACTTTGAATGATTATGTCGGAAAAACAGGCATTGAATATTCTCAGGAAGCCTATCTTAAAGGTATTAAAGGCAAAGAGACCGTATATGTAGACGTTCTCGGTAAAGTGCTTGATTCCACCAAGACTAAAGAGGAAGAAACAGGAAACGATATATATCTGACAATAGACAGGGATCTTCAGATAGCTATTTACAATATCCTCGAACAGAGAATCGCAGGTATTCTTGTATCAAAGATCGATAATATCAAAGAATTCACGATGACTGAGAATACAAAACAGGCAGATATCAAGATTCCCATAGATGATGTTTATTTTCAGCTTATCAACAATAATGTTATCAATTTAAATCATATATCAAAACCTTATGCATCAGATACCGAAAAGGAAGTTTATAATGCATTTCTTTCAAGACAGGAAGATGTATTTAACGATATTCACAATCAGCTTTATGACGATAATGCCAGAGCTTATAAGGATCTTCCGAAAGAATATCAGATATATCAGAGTTATATAGTCAATTACCTGATGAGTGATAACGTGAAGATCCTTGATAAGGAACTCATCGATCAGGAAGACGAGATGTACAAGGCCTGGACCGTTGATGAAACAATAAGCTTAAAAGCTTATCTTACATACTGCATCAATATGAACTGGATAAACGTAAATAATCTCGGACTGACTGCCAAGTATTCGGATACCCAGCAGATCTATGACAAAATAGTTGATATCACTCTTGATAAATTAAGATCGAATAAAGAGTTTTCAAAGAAAATATATAAGTACATGATCGCCGGAAATTATATAAGCGGCAGACAGTTATGCATTATCCTTTATGATCAGAACTTAATTGACGTATCGGAAAACGATATCCAGAACTTAAAGACCGGAAGAATATCATCTTATGCTTTCATGCTCGATCTTATCAAGAATTTAAAGATCACACCCGCTCAGCTTGCACTTGAACCCTGCTCCGGTTCATGTGTTATCACGGATGTCAACACGGGAGATGTTCTGGCCCTTGTTTCATATCCGTCATACGATAATAACAGACTTGCGAACTCGGATAATTCATATCTTGCGGCATTAAATAACGATTATTCGAGACCTTTATGGAATTATGCCACACAGTACAGATGCGCACCGGGTTCGACTTATAAGATCGTAAGTTCGGTAGCGGGACTTGAAGAGGGTGTTATAGATCTTAGTTCAACGATCCAGTGTAAGGGCTTATATGATAAGCTTAACGGAACAACGCATAAATGCTGGATATATCCGGGTGCACACGGCAATCTGAACGTTGAAGGAGCCATTTCTAATTCATGTAACTATTTCTTTTATGAAGTCGGATACAGACTGTCAAACGATAACGGATATTACAATCCGAAACTTGGTCTTGAAAAGGTTTATAAGTATTCCGAAATGTTTGGTCTTGCAGATAAATCAGGTGTCGAGATCGCAGAGTCTGATCCGAATGTCTCCGATGAATTTCCTGTTCCTTCCATGATCGGACAGGGTACTCATGCATATACAACTGTCGGACTTTCGAGATATGTTACGGCAGTCGCAAATAAGGGCTCGGTATACGATCTTACTTTGATAGATAAGATCTACGAACCCGACGGAAATCTTCTGGTTGATAATTCCGCTCCTTTAAAGAATTACATCGAACTTGATCAGTCTGTTTGGAACACGCTTCATCGAGGCATGAGAGATGTTGTTCTTCATAAGAAATATTTTGATTTTGATCTTGAAGTAGCAGGAAAAACAGGTACCGCACAGGAAGCATGGAATGAAGCCTGCCACGCATTGTTCATTTCATTTGCGCCTTATTCAAATCCGGAGATATCCGTTACGGTAAAAGTAATGAACGGATATGATTCAAACAATGCGGGACAGATAGCAAAAGACGTTTATTCATATTATTACGGTATTACCGAAGCAGATAAGCTTATCAACGGTGAAGCTAATACGCCTGTTGATAACGGAGTTGCGGGAGATTAGTCAGGGAATCGAAATGTTTAAGAATTATAAATTCAAAGATTATGATTTCAAGTTAATAATATATGTTGTTTCCATAACCGTTATCGGTGTATTTCTTGTTAACTCCGCACAGCCCGATAATACGAAGAAACAGCTTATGGGATTTATCGCAGGTCTGGCAATTATGATAATTCTGTCTTTTATCGATTATCATATATGGTTAAAGATCTGGTTTATCTATTATTTTGTAATGATCGGAATGCTTGTCGCGGTTTTGATCGGAGGTTATGAAGCACTCGGTGCTAAGCGCTGGTTCATACTTTTCGGAATACGTTTTCAACCGTCCGAGGCGGCAAAAATTTTGTTGATTCTGTTTTTTGCACAGTTTATAATTAAATTCAAAGAACGGATTAATCAATGGTATATGATCATCATCATGATCGCACTGGCAGCCGTGCCCACGGCACTCATATTTAAACAGCCGGATCTTTCTACGACCATTGTTTTCGGACTTATCTTCTTAAGCGTTCTTTTCATGGGTGAGATCAATTACAGATATTTCATTGGTCTTGCCGCAATAGCAATACCGACTTTTATTATAGTATTTATATTACTGATACAGCCTGATTCGGTTTTGGTTAAAAAAGAGATAGTTAAGCCGTACCAGCAGATAAGAATCCTGGCATGGCTGCATCCGGACGAATATGAACTTGAAGAAGCCTTCCAGCAGCAGAATTCCATCATGGCGATAGGCTCCGGAAGACTTACGGGTAAAGGCCTTAACAATACCGGTGTAAATTCGGTTAAAAAGGGTAATTTCATTTCCGAACCGCAGACGGACTTTATATTTACGATCGCTGGAGAGGAACTTGGCTTTGTCGGCAGTGCGACGATCATAATACTTCTTGTGCTTATTACCATAGAATGCTTCTTCGTCGCGTTCAGGTCCGCCGATCTGCCCGGGCGTATAATAGCGGGAGGAATGGGAGCCTATATAGGATTCCAGAGCACCGTAAATATATGCGTTACAACCGGGCTGTTTCCCAATACTGGTATTCCGCTTCCTTTTGTAAGCTACGGATTGACATCATTGCTTGTTTTATATACCGGTATGGGTTTGGTAATGAATATAAGACTTCAAAAACAACGAAAATTCAATAACGATTAAATTCGTTATTGATTTAGATATGGGGTACAGTTATGAACATTGCATTGATTGCGCATGACGCAAAGAAAAAACTTATGCAGAATTTTTGCATCGCTTACAGGGGGATACTTTGCAAAAATGAACTGTATGCAACAGGTACGACCGGAAGGCTGATCGAAGAAGTGACCAACCTTAATGTTCACAAGTTTCTTGCTGGACATTTAGGCGGCGAACAGCAGATCGGCGCTCAGATCGAGCACAATCAGATCGACCTTGTTATTTTCCTTCGTGATCCTTTGACGCCAAAGGTTCATGAACCCGATGTGAATAACGTTATTCATCTTTGTGATGTACACAATATTCCTCTTGCTACAAATCTTGCAAGTGCAGAACTTCTTATTAAATCGCTTGACAGAGGAGATTTAGAGTGGCGTGAAATGTATAAATAAATATATTTTACTTGGATTATCGTTAATTTATATTTCACTCGCCGCAGGATGTAAAGGCGAAGAGATTCCTTATGCTTTCGAAAGAAACTCGGGAATTTCCACCGTTTCCATATCCACGGCAAATTCCCTTTATCTGGAATCAAAACCTTTTGCCCGGAATCTTTGTATTGATGACGGCAATTACGAAAACATCAACCTGACGGCTTCGTACGCGGCAGGTCTTTTTGACATTCAGAACGGTGATGTTTTATACCAGCAGAACATGTACGAAGAAATGACTCCCGCAAGTATCACAAAGCTTTTAACTGCTCTTGTTGCTTTAAAATACTGCGATATGAATCAGGTTCTCACCTTTACTAAAGAATGTGAGATAAAAGAAAACGGCGCTCAGAAGATAGGTTTTACCGAAGGCGATACGATCACAATGGAGCAGGCTTTAAACCTTCTTTTATTATATTCCGCAAATGATGTTGCAATGATGATCGC